>NZ_JBSFJZ010000015.1:0-206149 GCF_053598315.1 Streptomyces sp. NPDC001153 | reverse complement strand
CCCGCGGGAACTCCCCGCGGGGCGCCGCTCGTTCCACCATCAGCCACCCCGGCTCCGAGGCACGCCAGGTCCCCGTGTCACGGTCCGGGCCGCACCTTGACAACAGCAGAGAGGAAAACAGCACAGAGAAGAGGGCCGCTCACAGATCACCGAGCTCGGCCGAGTACGGCGGCTCGGCCCCCGCCCGTGAGCAGGTGACCGCAGCCGCGCGTGCCGCGAAGCACAGCAGCCGCCTCCAGCCCTCCGTCCCGAGGGCGGCGAGCGCTTCCTCCGACAGCGCGTCCAGGGCGGAAAGCCCATGCAGCAGAGCCGCGTTGACCGTGTCACCGGCGCCGATGGTGTCCACCACGGCGACCTTCTCACCCGGCACGGAATACTCGGCGCCGTCCCGGGTGAACGCGGTCAGCCCGTCCCCGCCCCGGGTCACCACCACGGCCGCCGGTCCCGCGGCCAGCCACTCGCGCGGTGTGCCGCCCAGCCACTCGGCGTCCTCCGCGGACAGCTTCAGCAGCGTCACCGAGGGCAGCCAGCTCTTGAAACGCGCCCGGTAGGCGTCCGCGTCCGGGATCAGTCCCGCCCGGATGTTGGGGTCGAGCGCGGTGAACAGCCCCCGCCCGGCCGCCGTGCGCATCAGCTCCTCATAGGCGCTCGCCCCCGGTTCCAGGACGAGTGAGCAGGTACCGAAGGACACCGCGCGGGTACCTTCGGGCAGCGCGGCGGGCGCGGTGAACAGGCGGTCGGCGGTGCCGTCCACATAGAAGGAATATGCGGCGGAGCCGCCGCCGTCGATCGTGGCCACCGCCAGCGTCGTCGGCTCCGTCCCGCGCTGTACGCCCGACACGTCCACCCCAGCGCGCCGCAGCCCGTCCAGCAGGGCTTCGCCGAAGGCGTCGTGTGACGTCCGGGAGCAGAAAGCGGTGCGGGAACCGAGCCGGCCAAGGGCCACGGCGGTGTTGTACGGGCCGCCGCCGAGCGCCGGCTTCAGGGTCGCGAGGGCGCCGGAGCCCTGCGGTACCAGGTCGATCAGTGCCTCACCGGCGACGACGATCACGAGGCGGTTCCCTTCTCCGACGGCGTTGACGATGTGGTGTGACCGGGCTCCTCGGACCCCCCCGGCTCCTCCGGGCACCCGCAGGACGTGCGATGGACGAACGCGCACGGCAGCCGCACTGTGCGGGTCGGCCGACGCGGCTCGTCCAGACGGTCCAGGAGCACCTGGACGGCCCGCGCACCCAACTCCCTGCTGGGCTGGGCGATGGCGGTGAGCCGGGGCGAGAACAGATCGGCCCAGGCGAAGTCGTCGAAGCAGCACAGGGCCAGGTCGTCCGGGACGGACAGACCGTGCCGGCGCAGAGCGCGCAGGGCGCCGATGGTCATCGCGTTGTTGGCGGTGACGAGTGCCGTGGGCGGTTCGGGGAGGGCGAGCAGGGCGGCCGTGGCCTGCTCGGCACCCGAGGCCTCGGAGTTGCCGGACACGAGGAGCCGTTCACCGAGGTCCAGTCCGGCGGCGTTGAGGCCGTCGTGGTAGCCGGAGACACGGTCGCTGGTGGTGCTGAGCCCCGGCAGGCCCGCGACCAGGCCGATCCTGTGGTGGCCCAGCCCGGCGAGATGGGTGACCAGGCGGGCGGTCGGCCCGGCGCCGTCGGCGCAGACCTGGTCGTACCAGGGCGCCTCCTGGTCGGGGGCGGCGCCTGCTCCAGCACCCACCGCGGATCCGTCCGTCGGGTCCGCGTCGATCACCCGGTCCAGGAACACGGTCGGCACGGCATGGCGGCGGAGATAGCCGACCAGTTCCTGAGGACGCGCGGAGGGGGCGACGATGAGGCCGTCCACGCGGCGCTCATGCAGGAGCTGCACGACCTTGCGCTCGTGCCCGGGGTCGTCGTGCGGGTCCGCGATGAGCAGGCTGTAGCCCGCCCTGAGGGCGGCGGCTTCGACGCCCTGGAGGATCTCTGTGAAGTACGGGTTGCTGATCGCCGACACCGCGAGCCCGATGGAGCGTGTGCGGGACGTCACCAGGGACCGCGCCAGGGTGTTGGGGGTGTAGCCGAGCGCGTCGATTGCGTCGAGCACGGCCTGGCGGGTGTGCGGCAGCACCGGGCGGGTGCCGTTCAGCACATGGGACACGGTCGCCACGGAGACTCCGGCGCTCCGCGCGACGTCCGCCATCGTGGGCATCGCCTCTCCCTCCCGAACCGACCGAGCGCAGTCCTTCCGGCCGGGACCGTATCCCATGGACCGCCCCTGCGTAAACGCTTGCGCAAGCGTTTACGCACCCTTCTCGCCCCGGCCCTCCCCAGGTGTCCCCTCGCTCCTCACTGTCAACGCCAGGCAGCCATCCCCGCAGTCACCGCCCCCGCTCCGGGGGCGGCCCCTGTGCCCGGGTATCGTCGCCCTCCACACCCCTTGAGCAGTGGAGTTCCCGATGCCCGCCCGACCGTCCGCGAGCCGTCGTACCGTCCTTCGAGGGGCCGCCGTGGCCCCGGTCGCCGGGCTCGGCCTGGCCGCGTGCTCGGCGCCGGGCCAGGGCGGCTCGGTCGCGGCCACCCCGACCGCTCCGGTGGACCTCGGTGCCGAGAGCGAGGTCTCGAAGGGCGGAGCCAAGCTCTACCGGGACCACAACGTGGTCGTCAGCCGCGACGGGAGCGGCGCGCTGAAGGCCTACAGCACGATCTGCACGCACGCGGGGTGCCCCATCAACAAGCTCCAGGGGACGACCTTGATCTGCCCCTGCCACGGCAGCCAGTTCGACGCCGTGACAGGCAAGGTGGTCCAGTCACCGGCCACCGAGCCCCTGGCCGAGCTCCCGGTCAAGACCAAGAACGGCAGGATCGTCGCCGGCCCGGGCGCCTGAACGGACAGCCGCGCCGGCACCCCGGGTGCCTGAACGGGGTGTACGGCCGCACAGCATCGCCGGCACCGCCGCGCGCGCCCTCATGCCGCGGCGCAACCGTGCTGCCACGCCGCTGCACGGGGCAGCCGCCTTCCAGCCGGCCCGCGGCCCTGTCCCCTCTCTCCTGTCCCCGGCATCGGCCCCCTGCCTCCGGTCTCCAGCCATGGTCCTGGGCGCCGCCGTGGTCCCCGGCCGTCGGCACCGGCCCAGCTCTCGATCCCATCCCCGGTCGCCGCGTGCCGCGGCTGCCTGCCTCGGGTCCGCCGAGCCGCTGGCCCTGGTCCGTTCCTGGTCGCCGCGTGCCGCGGCTGCCTGCCTCGGGCCCGCCGAGCCCCTGGCCCTGATCCGTCCCCGGTCGCCGCCTGTCCCGGCTGCCTGTTCCGGCCGCGTGCCTCGAGGCCCGCCGAGCCCCCCGAGCCCTGGTCCCCTGCCGCCCCCTGGTCCCCAGCCCTCCACCTGCTGCCCCGGCCCAGCCGTCGGCCCGCGAGCCCGGCCCCGTCGCCCGTGCGACGCCTTCCCGCCGCCTCGACGTCAAGGGCCCCCACGCCCGTGCGATGTCTCCCCACCGACTCACCTCAACGGACCCACGCCCGAGGCGATTTCACCCCACTCCCAGGCGATGCCGACGATGCCCGGGCGGATTCGCGGTTCGACCACGTGGACGCAGTGGTGGGGGCCGGTGACCGGCAGGTCGTGGCGGCCGCTGCGGGGAGCCGCCGTCGAGTGCTGGGTGAAGCGATGGCAGCGCGCCGGCAGCGCGGCCGCGTCGAACCGCACCTGGAGGGCGTACTGGCCGCCAGGGAAGCCGAAGCGGTGGAGGTACTCGCGGCAGGGCCCGGCCGTGCCGTCCTCGATGCCGTACCGGAAGAGGAAGGTGTCGCCGGCGCGCAGCCGGGTGTCGAAGAGCAGCTCCGCGGCCAGCACGCCGGTGCCCTGGTCCCAGCGGACGCGTCCCGTGCGGCAGTTCTCCAGCGCCCGCACCCTGATGTCGTGCGGGCGGCAACCCCGGTCGCCGTGGTGCACGGCGACGAAGCGGTCGACGCCGTCGCGGTGGGCCCGCACGATGTGGTGGGCCTCGCGGCCCGCCAGTTCGCGCCGGGCGCCGATGCGGACGCATTCGTGGTGGCCCAGGGTGTGCAGCCCGCCGTCCAGGGTCCAGCCGAGCTCGGCCCGGAGCCGGTCCAGGACGTCCGAGGCCTCGATCAGGGAGCGGTAGGAGCGCCCGGCCGGCCGGCCGGGCGTCGCGCACCCGTCGGTCTCGGCGAGCAGCCGGATCAGTGACTCGTCCGGCAGCTGGAGGATCTCCTCCAGTGCCCGTACGGCCCGCAGCGACTCCGGGCGCTGGGGGCGGCGGGCTCCCTGCTGCCAGTAACTCAGGCTGGTGACGCCGACCTTCACCCCGTGCCGGGACAGATGGTGCTGGACGCGCTGGAGCGGCAGCCCGCGTGCGGCGATCGCGGCGCGCAGCGCCACATGGAAGGGGCCGCCCCGCAGGGCCGTGTCCAGTTCCGCGGTGGGGAGGTGCGCGTGCTCTGTGGCATGCCGCATGCCGGGGCGCCTTTCTGTGAGGTGTCGCTACGGCTGGTCAGGCCGCCTGCGCCGGTGTACGGGGCCCACCCCCCTGGGCGTCGTGGACGCCCCTGGCTGCGCACGCCGCGCCGGTACGGGTGCGTGCACGGCCCCGAGTTCCCCCGCATTGAAGCGTGTTGACCAGACCCCGACAACACCTCGAACCCGCCATGGCCACCCCCGGGCGGGCCGCGGCCCTACGCCGGGGTCTCCGGCCACAGACGTCACGCCCGTCCGAGCCGGCCGATGGGAAGATCGACGCGTGACGGAGACCTGGACCTTCGACGGTGATCGCACGGCCGTGACGGGGGAGGAGGCGGTCGCCGTGCTGCGGCGGCGGATCGCCGAGGGCTGTCCGGAAACCTGGCTGACCGGCTCCGCCGGGCGCCTGCTGTCCGTGGTGAGCAACACCGGACGCGCCCTGGTAATGCTTCTCGAGGGGGAGGGCGACCCGGGCGCCCACGCCGTCTCCGCGGGTTCCGGAGGGGTGAGCGGGGGTTTCCGGCCGGCGAACGGGCAGTGCGACACGTACGCCGACGAGGACACCGTGCCGCTCGACGAGGCGTTCCGGATCGTCCGGCACGTGATCGGTACGGGCCTGCCGCCGACGGACACGCGATGGGCTGTGGACAGGTGAGCGGCACGGGCGGGGGCGTTGTCCACAGGCCCGACGCGGTGTCGGTGCTCGCCAGTAGGGTGTGAGACATGGCCGATCCCTCCAGCTACCGCCCCAGGCCGGGTGAGATCCCGGACTCCCCCGGGGTGTACAGGTTCCGTGACGAGCACCGCCGGGTGATCTACGTCGGAAAGGCGAAAAGCCTGCGCCAGCGCCTGGCGAACTACTTCCAGGACCTGGCGAACCTGCACCCGCGCACCCGGACGATGGTGACCACCGCCGCGTCCGTCGAGTGGACCGTGGTGTCCACGGAGGTCGAGGCCCTCCAGCTGGAGTACTCCTGGATCAAGGAGTACGACCCCCGGTTCAACGTCAAGTACCGCGACGACAAGAGCTACCCGTACCTCGCGGTGACGATGAACGAGGAGTTCCCGCGCGTGCAGGTGATGCGCGGTCACAAGAAGAAGGGCGTCCGGTACTTCGGGCCGTACGCGCACGCGTGGGCCATCCGGGACACCGTCGACCTGCTGCTGCGCGTGTTCCCGGTGCGCACCTGCTCGGCCGGCGTGTTCAAGAACGCCGCCCGCACCGGCCGCCCCTGCCTGCTCGGCTACATCGACAAGTGCTCCGCCCCCTGCGTCGGCCGGATCAGCCCCGAGGACCACCGGGAGCTGGCCGAGGAGTTCTGCGACTTCATGGCCGGCCGCACCGGCGCCTACCTCCGCCGTCTGGAGAAGCAGATGATGGAGGCGGCCGAGGAGATGGAGTACGAGCGGGCGGCGCGGCTGCGCGACGACATCGAGGCCCTGAGGAAGGCCATGGAGAAGAACGCCGTCGTGCTCGCCGACGCGACGGACGCCGACCTCATCGCCGTCGCCGAGGACGAGCTGGAGGCGGCCGTGCAGATCTTCCATGTGCGCGGCGGCCGGGTGCGCGGCCAGCGCGGCTGGGTGACCGACAAGGTCGAGGAGATCACCACCGGCGCGCTGGTCGAGCACGCCCTGCAGCAGCTCTACGGCGAGGAGACCGGGGACGCCGTCCCCAAGGAGGTCCTGGTCCCGGCGCTTCCCGAGCTGGTCGAGCCGGTCCAGGAGTGGCTGACCGTCCGCCGCGGGGCGAACGTGTCGCTGCGCATCCCGCAGCGCGGCGACAAGAAGGCGCTCATGGAGACAGTGCAGCGCAACGCCCAGCAGGCGCTCGCCCTGCACAAGACCAAGCGCGCCTCCGACCTGACCACGCGCTCGCGCGCCCTGGAGGAGATCGCCGAGGCCCTCGGTCTGGACAGTGCCCCGCTGCGCATCGAGTGCTACGACATCTCGCATCTCCAGGGGGACGATGTGGTCGCCTCCATGGTCGTCTTCGAGGACGGCCTGCAGCGCAAGAGCGAGTACCGCCGCTTCCAGATCAAGGGCTTCGCCGGTCAGGACGACGTCCGCTCCATGCACGAGGTGATCACCCGCCGCTTCAGGCGGTACCTCGCGGAGAAGGAGAAGACGGGGGAGTGGACCGACGGCTCCGGCCCCGAGGACGCCCTCACCGACGGCGACGGCACGCTCACCGGCACGGACGAGATCACCAACGCGCTCAAGGACGACGACGGCCGTCCGAAGAAGTTCGCCTATCCGCCGCAGCTCGTCGTGGTCGACGGAGGGCAGCCCCAGGTCGCCGCGGCCCGGCGCGCCCTGGACGAGCTGGGCATCGACGACATCGCCGTCTGTGGCCTCGCCAAGCGCCTGGAGGAGGTCTGGCTGCCCGGCGACGACGACCCGGTGGTCCTGCCCCGCACCAGCGAGGGCCTCTATCTGCTCCAGCGTGTCCGTGACGAGGCCCACCGGTTCGCGATCACCTACCAGCGCACCAAGCGCGCCAAACGCTTCCGGGCCGGCCCCCTGGACGACGTCCCCGGCCTCGGCGAGACACGCAAACAGGCGCTCATCAAGCATTTCGGCTCGGTGAAAAGGCTGCGGTCCGCCACAATCGAACAGATCCAGGAGGTGCCCGGGATAGGCCGGAAGACGGCCGAGACCATCGCCGCGGCCCTCGCCCAGGCGGCTCCGGCCGCACCCGCCGTGAACACGGCGACTGGAGAGATCATTGATGACGAGGAACCCGATACGACGGCGGGTTCCTCGGGGGAGCCCGTAACCGCGGGCCTCCCGGACGAACGACGGGGGCAGGAGAGATGACGGAGCACGACGCACAGCCCACAGCACAGCGGGACCGGGCTCGCAAGGAAGCGGGGCAGGACCAGCCGCGACCCGCGGCGGGCGAGCAGCCCGCTGCCCAGGAAAACGGAGCACAGGTGAGCACGGACGGTACGCCGGCCGCAGGCCAGGAGGCGGCCATCCCCGAGCTGGTGATCATCTCCGGGATGTCCGGAGCGGGACGGTCGACGGCGGCGAAGTGTCTGGAGGATCTCGGCTGGTTCGTCGTGGACAACCTCCCGCCCGCCCTCATCCCCACCATGGTGGAGCTGGGCGCCCGCTCACAGGGCAACGTGGCGCGGATCGCGGTCGTCGTGGACGTGCGCGGCCGGCGCTTCTTCGACAATCTGCGCGAATCCCTCGCCGACCTCGACACCCGGGGCGTCACCCGGCGGATCGTCTTCCTCGAGTCCTCCGACGAGGCCCTGGTGCGCCGCTTCGAGTCGGTGCGCCGTCCGCACCCGCTGCAGGGCGACGGCCGCATCGTGGACGGCATCGCCGCCGAGCGCGAGCTGCTGCGCGAGCTGCGCGGCGACGCCGACCTGGTGATCGACACCTCCAGCCTGAACGTGCACGAGCTGCGTGCCAAGATGGACGCCCAGTTCGCCGGCGAGGAGGAGCCCGAGCTGCGGGCCACCGTGATGTCCTTCGGCTTCAAGTACGGCCTCCCGGTCGACGCCGACCTGGTCGCGGACATGCGGTTCCTGCCCAACCCGCACTGGGTGCCGGAGCTGCGCCCGTTCACCGGCCTGAACGAGGAGGTGTCGGCGTACGTCTTCAACCAGCCCGGCGCGAAGGAGTTCCTCGACCGGTACGCCGAACTGCTGCGGCTCATCGCCGCCGGCTACCGGCGCGAGGGCAAGCGGTATGTGACCATCGCCATCGGCTGTACGGGCGGCAAGCACCGCTCGGTGGCGGTGTCGGAGAAGCTCGCCGCGCGCCTCGCGGCCGAGGGTGTGGAGACGGTGGTCGTACACCGGGACATGGGACGGGAATGACGGAACGTACACGGCGGCTCGGCAGGCTGCGCCGGATGGTGCCGGAGGGGCGCTCCGGCCGGGCCACGGCCGAGGGGACGGCCCGCCCCGCAGAGGCCCGCGGCGGCCGGCCCCGCCGCCGGGGCGCTCAGCCCAAGGTGGTCGCGCTCGGCGGCGGCATGGGCCTGTCCGCCTCGCTCGCCGCGCTGCGCCGGATCACCGGCGACCTCACCGCCGTCGTCACCGTGGCCGACGACGGCGGCTCCAGCGGCCGGCTGCGCGACGAGCTGGGCGTGCTGCCGCCCGGCGACCTCCGCAAGGCGCTGGCCGCGCTGTGCGGCGACGACGAGTGGGGCCAGACCTGGGCCCGGGTCATCCAGCACCGCTTCCAGTCCAAGGGCGATCTGCACGAGCACGCGGTCGGCAATCTGCTGATCGTCGCCCTGTGGGAGCAGCTCGGCGACCATGTCCAGGCCCTGGACCTGGTCGGCAAGCTGCTCGGCGCGCACGGCCGGGTGCTGCCCATGTCCGCCGTACCGCTGGAGCTGCAGGCCCTGGTCAAGGGGCACGACCCGGAGCGCCCGGAGGACGTGGACACCGTGCGCGGGCAGGCGAACGTCGCCCTCACGCCCGGCGAGGTCCAGTCGGTGCACCTGGTGCCGCACGACCCGCCGGCGGTGCCCGAGGCCGTGGCGGCGGTGCTGGACGCGGACTGGGTGGTCCTCGGTCCCGGCTCCTGGTTCTCCTCGGTGATCCCGCACCTGCTCGTCCCCGAGCTGCTGGACGCCCTGACCGAGACCAAGGCGCGCAAGGTGCTGTCGCTGAACCTCGCCCCGCAGCCGGGAGAAACCGAGGGCTTCTCCCCGCAGCGTCATTTGGAGGTTTTGGGGCGACACGCCCCTAAACTCGCCCTGGACGTGGTGCTGGCCGACGAGGCCGCCGTGCCCGACCGCGACTCGCTCACCGAGGCCGCCAAACGGCTGGGAGCCGCGATCGAGCTGGCGCCGGTGGCCCGGACCGACGGAACACCCCGGCACGACCCGGAGCTGTTGGCCGCCGCGTACGACCGTATTTTTCGGATGCATGGAAGGATCGGCCCATGGCGATGACGGCAGCGGTGAAGGACGAGATCTCCCGGCTCCCCGTCACCCGGACCTGCTGCAGGAAGGCGGAGGTCTCCGCCATTCTGCGGTTCGCCGGCGGCCTTCACCTGGTGAGCGGGCGCATCGTGATCGAGGCGGAGCTGGACACCGCGATGGCGGCCCGCCGTCTCAAGCGGGACATCCTGGAGATCTTCGGCCACAGCTCCGAGCTGATCGTGATGGCGCCCGGCGGGCTGCGCCGCGGCTCGCGCTACGTCGTACGGGTCGTCGCGGGCGGTGACCAGCTGGCCCGCCAGACCGGCCTGGTCGACGGCCGGGGCCGGCCGATCCGCGGGCTGCCCCCGCAGGTGGTCTCCGGGGCCACCTGTGACGCCGAGGCGGCCTGGCGCGGGGCCTTCCTGGCGCACGGTTCGCTGACCGAGCCCGGCCGCTCCTCCTCCCTGGAGGTGACCTGCCCGGGCCCGGAGGCCGCGCTCGCGCTGGTCGGAGCCGCCCGCCGGCTGTCGATCGCCGCGAAGGCCCGGGAGGTGCGGGGCGTGGACCGGGTGGTCGTCCGCGACGGCGACGCGATCGGTGCGCTGCTGACCCGGCTCGGCGCGCACGAGTCGGTGCTGGCCTGGGAGGAGCGGCGGATGCGCCGCGAGGTGCGGGCCACGGCCAACCGGCTCGCCAACTTCGACGACGCCAACCTGCGCCGTTCGGCCCGGGCCGCCGTGGCCGCGGGTGCGCGGGTGCAGCGGGCCCTGGAGATCCTGGGCGACGAGGTCCCCGAGCACCTCGCCGCCGCCGGACGCCTGCGCATGGAGCACAAGCAGGCCTCGCTGGAGGAGCTGGGCGCGCTCGCCGACCCGCCGCTGACGAAGGACGCGGTCGCGGGCCGTATCCGCCGCCTGCTGGCCATGGCCGACAAGCGCGCCGCCGACCTGGGTATCCCGGGCACGGAGGCCAACCTCTCCGAGGAGCTGGCGGACAACCTGGCCGGCTGACCAGCCGGGCCAACAGGCCGGTGCCGAGGACCAGTTGGGGTTTCGGCATCGGCCTTCGCGTACCCGGCGAACCTTCATTTGCGTGGCCGTTAAGCGCTCTTGACTCGATCTCCGACTGACATGAGCCTGGCAACCTGTTCGCCGCTGTGGCGGACCACCGCTAGGGGGGTTCATGAGACACAGAGCGAGATCGATCCTCGCTGTCGGCGCGCTCCTGATCGGCGGAGCGAGCCTCGCACCCATAGCCCAGGCACAGAGCGCAAGCCCGGCGAAGTCCGACCCGGACGCGGTCAGGGTCTTCCGCGCCGACGTCACCAAGCAGCAGATACCCCTGCTCCTCAAAGCCGGCCAGGACGGTGACGAACTCGCCGAGCAGGTCACCGGAGGCGGAAAGACCGGGAAGTCCGAGGTCGAGGTCTACCTCACCGGTCAACAGGCCGCGAAACTCCGCGAACAGGGCGTCGACCTCACCGAGCACACCGTCCCGGCCAGGGCTCAGGCGCGCATCGAGAAGGCGTCCCAGGGCGTGTTCCGCCCGTACAGCGGCAAAGGCGGGCTCAAGGAGGAGATCCTCCGCACCGCCCAGGCCAACCCCGGCCTGACCAAGGTCGAGTCCATCGGCAGGACGGTCGACGGCCAGGACATCCTCGCCCTCAAACTGACCAGCGGCGCCAGGAGGACGAAGGACGGCTCCAAGCCGTCCGTGCTGTACCTGTCCAACCAGCACGCGCGCGAGTGGATCACACCGGAGATGACCCGGCGCCTGATGCACTATTACCTGGACCACTACACGTCCGACCAGCGCATCCGGAGGATCGTCGACTCCACCGAGCTGTGGTTCGTCATCTCGGCCAACCCCGACGGCTACGACTACACGTTCAAGAACTCCACGACCCGCCTGTGGCGCAAGAACCTGCGGGACGTCAACGGAGACGGTGTCATCGGCACGGGCGACGGCGTCGACCTCAACCGCAACTTCCCCTACAAGTGGGGCTACGACGACGAGGGTTCGTCCCCCGACCCCACCAGCGAGACCTACCGCGGCGCGAGCCCCGAGTCCGAGCCCGAGACCAAGGCGCTGGACGGCTTCGAGAAGCGCGTCGGGTTCAGGTATGCCATCAACTACCACTCCGCCGCCGAACTCCTCCTCTACGGCGTCGGCTGGCAGGTCGCCACCCCCACCCCCGACGACGTCCTCTACAAGGCGCTCGCCGGCACCCCGGACAACCCGGCCATCCCCGGCTACCGTTCGCAGGTCTCCTCGGAGCTGTACACCACCAACGGCGAGGCGGACGGGCACGCGTCGAACGTCAACGGCATCGCGATGTTCACCCCCGAGATGTCGACCTGCCAGACCGCGTCGCAGATCGACCCGAACGACGCCTGGAAGCCCGAGGACTGCCAGTCCGTCTTCAACTTCCCCGACGACGAGAAGCTGATCCAGCAGGAGTTCGCCAAGAACATCCCGTTCGCGCTCTCCGTCGCCGAGACCGCCGTGCACCCGGACCTGCCGGCTTCCTCGGTCGGGCTGAGTACCGCCGACTTCACCCCGGCCGCGTTCCCCACGTCGTACGCACGGGGCGCGGGCCAGGAGGTCTCCGTCGTCGTCCGCAAGGCGATCCACGACAAGGAGCTGAAGTACCGCGTCAACGGCGGCCGTACGCACGACCGGGCGCTGCGGCACTGGAAGGGCGGCAGGACCTACGGCGGCCACGACGACCTGTACTTCGACGAGTACCGGGCCAGGGTGCAGGGCGGCGAGCCGGGCGACAGGGTCGAGGTGTGGTTCAGCGGCGAGACGAAGAGCGGAAAGAAGGTCTCCAGCTCGCACTTCACGTACACCGTCGCCGAGCGCCCCAGGGCCGACACGCTCGTCGTCGCCGAGGAGGGCGCGGCCGCCGCGCAGGCGCAGAAGTACGTGGACGCGGTGAAGGCGGCCGGGCACCGGGCGCTCGTGTGGGACGTCGCCACGCAGGGCGCCCCGGACGCGCTCGGCGTGCTGAAGCACTTCCGGACGGTCGTGCACTACTCGGGCGCCGCCGGCCCCGGCAACGCCACCCAGCTCCAGCTGCGCGCCTACCTCAACGAGGGCGGCCGGCTGATCGAGGCCGGTGAGCTGGCCGGCGGCAGCGTCGACCTCGGACGCGGCACTCTCTCGGACGACTTCAGCCAGTACTACCTGGGCGCCTACAGCCGTACGTCGACCAAGGGAGCCACCGGCTTCACCGGCACCGGCGCCCTGGAGGGCTACTCCGGCGCCCTGGGCGACGCGCCCAGCAATCCACTGGATGAGGCCGGTACCTACGGCGTCACCTCCGACGAGCTCCCGGCGTCCGCGTATCCGCAGTTCAAGAGCGCCGGCGCGGGCCGGTTCGCCGGGGCGGTGAGCCCCTACGGGCCGTACTCCGGCTCGTACATGGCCGCCGCCGTGCACACCGACGACGCCTACAAGCGTCTCACCCGCACCATCGATCTCACCGGTGTCGCCGCCGCCGACAAGCCGGCCCTGCGCACCCGGCTGTTGTGGGACACCGAGCCGGGCTACGACCACGCGGTGATCGAGGCGCACACCGTGGGTGCCGACGACTGGACCACGCTGCCGGAGGCCGGGGGCGCGACGAGGACGGCCGTGCCGGCGGACTGCGGGCAGGGGTTCCTGATCGCCGAGCATCCGTGGCTGAGGCACTATCTGACGCTCGCGAACAACGCCTGCACCGCGACCGGGACGACCGGATCGTGGAACAGCCTCACCGGCAGCTCCGGCGGCTGGCGGCAGGTCGCCTTCGACCTGAGCGCCTACGCCGGGAAGTCCGTCGAGGTCTCGATCAGCTACATCACCGACCCGGGCACCGGCGGACACGGCGTGCTCGCGGACGACGCCTCGCTCGTCGTCGGCGGAGCGGTGAAGGAGACCGAGGGATTCGAGTCGTCGCTGGGCGCCTGGCACGTGACCGGACCGCCCGCGGGCAGCCCGCCGGCCCGGAAGGACTGGGCGCGCTCCGGGGCGCTGTTCCAGACATACGGAGCGGTGACCACGGACGACACCGTGCTGCTCGGTTTCGGCCTGGAACAGGTGTCGTCGGCGGCCGACCGGGCAGCCCTGGTGCGGAAGGCGTTCGCGGCGCTCGGCGGGTGAGGGGCGCCACGTTGACAGATCCCGCTCACCTTGTTCCGACAGGTGAGCGGGAGCCCTCTCAACGGTGCGCGGAACCGGTCCTGATCAAGTGAGCCGACCCGCTCACGAACGAGTGAAGAGAGCGCAAAAACCGCCCGGCATTCCGTACTAAATACGAGTGAATCCACTGCCGTTCCGGGATGTTCCGTACCCTACTGACGGGTACGGAACGCCTGCCCGTGTATGGGCCATCTCGATGTCACCCCGGGGCCCTCAGGGAGGTAGGGTCGGTGGTGGTCGGGGACATCCCAAACAGAGCTCGCCGGCACCGCATGGCCGGCGTACCAACGAGGAGATCGGTTCGTGACGATCCGCGTAGGCATCAACGGCTTCGGCCGCATCGGGCGTAACTACTTCCGCGCGCTGCTGGAGCAGGGAGCGGACATCGAGGTTGTGGCTGTCAACGACCTGGGTGACACCGCGACCACCGCTCACCTGCTCAAGTACGACACGATCCTGGGTCGCCTCAAGCAGGAGGTCTCCCACACCGCCGACACCATCACCGTGGACGGCCACACCATCAAGGTGCTCTCCGAGCGCAACCCGGCCGACATCCCCTGGGGCGAGCTGGGCGTCGACATCGTCATCGAGTCGACCGGCATCTTCACCAAGAAGGAAGACGCCGCGAAGCACATCGCCGGTGGCGCGAAGAAGGTTCTCATCTCGGCTCCGGCCAAGGACGAGGACATCACCATCGTGATGGGCGTCAACCAGGACAAGTACGACGCGGCCAACCACCACGTCATCTCCAACGCCTCCTGCACCACCAACTGTGTGGCCCCGATGGCGAAGGTCCTCGACGAGAACTTCGGCATCGTCAAGGGTCTGATGACCACGGTGCACGCGTACACGAACGACCAGCGGATCCTGGACTTCCCGCACAAGGACCTGCGCCGCGCCCGTGCCGCCGCGGAGAACATCATCCCGACCACCACGGGTGCCGCGAAGGCCACCGCCCTGGTCCTGCCGCAGCTCAAGGGCAAGCTGGACGGCATCGCCATGCGCGTCCCGGTCCCGACCGGCTCGGTCACCGACCTGGTCGTGGAGCTCGGCCGCGAGGTCACCAAGGAAGAGGTCAACGCCGCCTTCCAGAAGGCCGCCGAGGGCGAGCTGAAGGGCCTGCTCGACTACACCGAGGACCCGATCGTCTCCTCGGACATCGTCAACGCCCCGGCCTCCTGCACCTTCGACTCCTCCCTGACCATGGTCCAGGAGGGCAAGAACGTGAAGGTCATCGGCTGGTACGACAACGAGTGGGGCTACTCCAACCGCCTCGTGGACCTCACGGTCTTCGTCGGCAACCAGCTCTGATCGCCGAAGATCTCAGCAGCAGGACCTTGAAGTGAGAGCAGGGCTCGGGCAGCGCACCGCCGCGCTGTCCGGGCCCTGTCTCGCGTACGGACCACGTCCTTTTACGATCAGGTGCACCACGAGCCCTCCTTTGGAGTCCACTCAATGAAGACGATCGACGAACTTCTCGCCGCCGGCGTGAGCGGCAAGCGGGTCTTCGTCCGCGCCGACCTCAACGTGCCGCTCGAGAACGGCACCATCACCGACGACGGCCGGATCCGCGCCGTCCTGCCCACCGTCAAGGCTCTCGCGGACGCGGGCGCCAAGGTGGTCGTCGCCTCGCACCTGGGCCGCCCCAAGGGCGCCCCCGACCCGGCCTTCTCCCTCGCGCCGGCCGCCTCCCGCCTGGGTGAACTCCTCGGCTCCGCCGTGGCCTTCGCGACCGACACCGTCGGCCGCTCCGCCCAGGACACGGTCGCCGGCCTGATGGACGGCCAGGTCGCCGTCCTGGAGAACCTGCGCTTCAACGCCGGCGAGACCAGCAAGGACGACGCCGAGCGCGGCACGTTCGCCGACCAGCTCGCCGCCCTGGCCGACGTCTACGTCGGCGACGGCTTCGGCGCGGTCCACCGCAAGCACGCCTCCGTGTACGACCTCCCGGCCAGGCTGCCGCACTACGCCGGCTACCTCATCGCCACCGAGGTCGGCGTCCTGAAGCAGCTCACCGAGGACGTCAAGCGCCCCTACGTCGTCGCGCTCGGCGGCGCCAAGGTCTCCGACAAGCTCGCCGTCATCGACCAGCTGCTCGGCAAGGCCGACCGCCTGCTGATCGGCGGCGGCATGGCCTACACCTTCCTCAAGGCCAAGGGCTACGAGGTCGGCATCTCCCTCCTGCAGGAGGACCAGATCCCGGCCGTCACGGAGTACATGGAGCGCGCCGAGAAGCAGGGCGTCGAGCTGGTGCTCCCCGTCGACGTCCTGGTCGCCCGGGAGTTCCCGGACCTGAAGACCAAGGCGCCGGCCGACTACGACGTGGTCGACGCGGACAAGATCCCCGCCGACCAGGAGGGCCTGGACATCGGCCCGAAGACCCGGGAGCTCTACGCCTCGAAGCTCACCGACGCCGCGACCGTCTTCTGGAACGGTCCCATGGGCGTCTTCGAGCACCCCGACTACGCGGGGGGCACCGCGGCGGTGGCCCGGGCCCTCCTCGACTCGGACGGATTCACCGTCGTCGGCGGCGGTGACTCCGCCGCGGCCGTGCGTACGCTCGGCTTCGACGAGAACGCATTCGGCCACATCTCGACCGGTGGCGGCGCCTCCCTCGAATACCTCGAGGGCAAGACGCTCCCCGGCCTCGCCGCACTGGAGGACTGACCCCGCATGACGACTCGCACGCCGCTGATGGCGGGCAACTGGAAGATGAACCTCAACCACCTCGAGGCCATCGCACACGTCCAGAAGCTCGCCTTCGCCCTGGCCGACAAGGACTACGAGGCCGTCGAGGTCGCCGTCCTGCCGCCCTTCACCGACCTGCGCTCCGTGCAGACCCTGGTCGACGGCGACAAGCTCAAGATCAAGTACGGCGCCCAGGACCTCTCGGCGCACGACTCCGGCGCCTACACCGGCGAGATCTCCGGCCCGATGCTGGCCAAGCTGAAGTGCACGTACGTGGCCATCGGCCACTCCGAGCGCCGCCAGTACCACAACGAGACCGACGAGCTCGTGAACGCCAAGGTCAAGGCCGCCTACCGGCACGGCCTGACCCCGATCCTGTGCGTCGGCGAGGAGCTGGACGTCCGCGAGGCGGGCAACCACGTCACCCACACCCTCGCCCAGGTCGAGGGCGGTCTGAAGGACCTCACGGCCGAGCAGGCCGAGACCATCGTGATCGCCTACGAGCCCGTGTGGGCCATCGGCACCGGCAAGGTCTGCGGCGCCGAGGACGCCCAGGAGGTCTGCGCCGCCATCCGCGCCAAGATCGCCGAGCTGTACGCGCAGGACGTGGCCGACAAGGTCCGCATCCAGTACGGCGGCTCCGTGAAGGCGGGGAACGTCGCCGAGATCATGGCGCAGGCCGACATCGACGGCGCCCTGGTCGGCGGCGCCTCGCTGGACGCCGACGAGTTCGTCAAGATCGTGCGTTTCCGCGATCAGTGACGCATGCTGTGAGTAGGCGGTAGCGGCGATACGTCGTACTCTTGCGGGGGCACGGCCGAGGTGCTGTGCCCCCGTCGTCCATCCGAATCCGAGGAAGTTGGTCCAGCCGTGGTTTTGGGGTTCTCGATCGCCCTGATCGTCTTCAGCCTGCTGCTGATGCTGCTGGTGCTGATGCACAAGGGGAAGGGCGGCGGCCTCTCCGACATGTTCGGTGGCGGCATGCAGTCCTCCGTCGGCGGCTCCTCGGTCGCCGAGCGCAACCTGGACCGGATCACGATCGTGGTCGGCCTGCTGTGGTTCGCGTGCATCATCGTCCTCGGCATCGTGATGAAGACGACCAGCTGACACGAACTGCCGGCACACCGCGCAGCACACACATCACGCATATTCGGTACGTAAGGCCCCATGTTCGGTACGCGCTCCTGGGTGCGGCCTATCATGGGGCTTGCGTCTAGGAGCGGGGCCCTTGTAACTCCAATCACTGGACGCGCGTTGGGCCTTACGTAGACTGAGGCGCTCGCAGCGAAGCGGAACGCCGACTCGTTTCGCGGCACCATCACGCAGGGAGTTACGACCGTGGCAAGTGGCAACGCGATCCGAGGAAGCCGGGTCGGGGCGGGGCCGATGGGCGAGGCCGAGCGCGGCGAGTCCGCGCCGCGTCTGCGCATCTCCTTCTGGTGCTCCAACGGGCACGAGACGCAGCCCAGCTTCGCCAGCGACGCGCAGGTGCCCGAGACCTGGGACTGCCCGCGTTGCGGCTTCCCGGCCGGTCAGGACCGGGACAACCCGCCGGACCCGCCGCGCACCGAGCCGTACAAGACGCACCTCGCGTACGTACGGGAGCGGCGCAGCGACGCGGACGGCGAGGCGATCCTCGCCGAGGCGCTCGCCAAACTGCGGGGCGAGATCTAGCACTTGACACCGGCCGGGCGCCTTGAGGTGCCTGGCCGGAACCGTCTGCGCCCGCCTGCGGCCGGTCGATTGTCAGTGCCTCCCGTTACGTTGTGTCCATGGACGCATGGTGAGGGGGAGCTGTGACGAGGGCCGGGGAAGGGCGCGGGAGTGCGCCCGCGTGGCGCGGGGGATTCGGGCGGCTGTGGACGGCCGCCGTGGTCTCCCGGTTCGGGGACGCGTTGCGGAACTCCGCGCTGCCCCTGCTCGCGGTGCGGCTCAGCGACGAACCCCTGGTCATCGCCTCGGTGACGGCCTGTGGATACGTGCCGTGGCTGCTGTTCGGGCTGCTCGGCGGGGCCGTGGCCGACCGGGTCGACCAACGGCGGGCGATGTGGGCCGTGGACACGGTCCGCGGCCTGCTGGTGGTCGCGTTCGCCGTCGCCGTGGGACTGGGCCACGCCTCGATTCCGCTGCTGCTCGCCCTCGCCTTCGCGCTGACCACGCTCCAGACGCTGTTCGACAACGCTTCCACGGCCCTGCTGCCCGCGCTCGTGGACCGCGAGGCCCTGGGCGGCGCCAACGCCCGGCTGATGACCGGTCAGCAGATCGCCGGCGGTCTGCTGGCCGCTCCGCTGGTGCCGCTGCTGCTGACGGCGGGCGCGTTCGTGCCGTTCGCGGCCGACGCGAGCACCTTCCTGGCGGCCGCCGCCCTGGTGGCGTCCCTGCGGATACGTCCGCCGGAGCGCGAGACACGCCCGGCGGGCAGCACCCTGCGCACGGAGATCGGCGCGGGGCTGCGCGCCCTGTGGGGGGACCGGGCCCTGCGCGCGATCTGCGTGGCCACGCTGCTGTGCAACATCGGCATGGGCGCCCTGATCGCCACCCTCGCGCTGCACGTGACGCGCTGGCTCGACGCGGGCGACGCCGGTTACGCGGCCGCGATGACGGCTTTCTCGGTGGGCAGCATCACGGGCGGATTCGTCGCGCAGCGCCTCGCGCGCCGCACCGGCCGGGTGCGGGCCCTGCTGCTCGCCGGCAGCGTCCAGACGTCGTCACTGCTGCTCATCGGCTCCGTCCGGCACCTGGCCGCGCTCATCACCGGCATGCTGCTGCTCGGCGCCATGAACATGGTCTGGAACGTCAACCAGGTCACCCTGATGCAGCAGCGCAGCCCCGAGGCGATGGTGGGCCGTATCGCCTCCGCGTTCCGCACCTCCTCGACGTCCGGCGCTCCGCTCGGCGCGCTCCTCGGCGGAGTGGCGGCCCGGACGTACGGACTGAACGGTCCGGCCCTGCTCGCCGCGGTCCTCTTCGCTCTTGCCGTCACCGCGCTGATACCCGCCCGTAAGACGGACGTACCTGTTGTTGCGCCGCACGACGGAGCCACGACGGCTCCTGCCGTGCAGTGATCAATTAGGTTGGAACAGCTGGGACAGGCACGAAAGAAGGCGGAAGTCGGAAATGAACGCAGACGGCCGTACCAGGCTCAACCAGAGGCCCGAATGGACCGCTCTCGCCAAGCACCGGGAGGAGCTGGCCGACACCCATCTCAGGGAGCTGTTCGCCGCCGATCCGGGGCGCGGTGAGGGGTACACCCTCCAGGTCGGCGATCTGTACCTCGACTACTCGAAGCACCTGGTCACCGACGAGACCCTGCGGCTGCTGCGCGAGCTGGCCGCCGCCACGGACGTGTTCGCGCTCAGGGACGCCATGTTCCGCGGCGAGAAGATCAACGTCACCGAGAACCGGGCCGTGCTGCACACCGCGCTGCGCGCCCCGCGGGACGCGGTGATCGAGGTCGACGGGGAGAACGTCGTCCCGAAGGTGCACGCCGTTCTCGACAGGATGAGCGACTTCGCCGACCGCGTCCGCTCCGGCGCCTGGACCGGCCACACCGGCCGGCGCATCAGGAACGTCGTCAACATCGGCATCGGCGGCTCCGACCTGGGACCCGCGATGGCCTACGAGGTGCTGCGCAGCTTCACCGACCGGGCCCTGACCGTCCGCTTCGTCTCCAACGTGGACGGCGCCGACCTGCACGAGGCCACGCGGGACCTGGACCCGGCCGAGACGCTGTTCATCATCGCCTCCAAGACCTTCACCACCATCGAGACGATCAGCAACGCCACGTCGGCCAGGAAGTGGCTGGTGGACGCACTCGGTGACGAGTCGGCGGTCGCCCGGCACTTCGTGGCGCTGTCCACGAACGCCGAGAAGGTGACCGGGTTCGGCATCGACGCGGACAACATGTTCGAGTTCTGGGACTGGGTCGGCGGTCGGTACTCGTACGACTCCGCGATCGGCCTGTCCCTGATGATCGCGATCGGCCCCGACCGGTTCCGGGAGATGCTCGACGGCTTCCGGCTGGTCGACGACCACTTCCGCACCGCGCCCGCCGAGGCCAACGCCCCGTTGCTGCTGGGCCTGCTGGGCATCTGGTACGGCAACTTCCACGACGCCCAGTCGCACGTGGTGCTGCCGTACAGCCACTACCTGTCGAGGTTCACCGCCTACCTCCAGCAGCTGGACATGGAGTCCAACGGCAAGTACGTGGCGCGGGACGGCCGGCAGGTCGAGTGGCAGACCGGCCCGGTCGTCTGGGGCACCCCGGGCACCAACGGGCAGCACGCCTACTACCAGTTGATCCACCAGGGCACCAAGCTCATCCCTGCGGACTTCATCGGCTTCGCCGAGCCGGTGGGCGAGCTGAGCGGTGAACTCAAGGCGCAGCACGACCTGCTGATGGCCAACTTCTTCGCCCAGACCCAGGCGCTGGCCTTCGGCAAGAGTGCCGAGGAGGTCCGCGGGGAGGGCGTGCCGGAGGAGCTGGTGGCGCACAAGACCTTCCAGGGCAACCGGCCGACGACGACCATCCTGGCGAAGGAACTGACCCCCTCCGTCCTCGGCCAGCTGGTCGCGCTCTACGAACACAAGGTCTTCGTGCAGGGCGCGGTGTGGCACATCGACTCCTTCGACCAGTGGGGCGTCGAGCTGGGCAAGGTGCTGGCCAAGCGGGTCGAGCCGGCACTGACCGAGGGCGCCGAGGTCGAGGGCCTCGACGCGTCGACGAAGACACTCGTCGCCAAGTACCGGGAACTGCGCGGCCGTAGCTGACGGGGCGTACGCCGGAGCCGGACGGAGCCACGGCATCGGGCCGACCGCCCACCCGGCCCCGGGCACACCCCGGAGGCCGTACAACAGCCCCAACAGCCCCCGCACCTATGGGCGTTGAGTTCCCCCGGGGGCCCGGTCAGGCCACCGCGCTCAGGGTGTCCGCGAGGCGGCTGCGTGCCGCGCGAGCCGCGGGCAGCGCCGCCAGCGCGGCCGCCCCGAGCACGGCGGCGGCGCCCAGCGCGAGCAGCAGCCCGGGTGAGGGGGACTGGGCGATGCCGGCGCCGATACCGCTGGAGCTGCCCTGGGCGTCGATCAGCCGGCGGCCCAGCGGCAGCCCCAGCGCCGTGGCGGCGATCGCCGCGGCCAGGGCCGTACAGCTCGTCGCCGTGACGGTGATCGCGGTGATCTGCCGCGGCGACATGCCGATCGCCCTCAGTGCCAGCACGTCCCGCTCGCTCTCGCGGACGCTGCCCCCGATGGCGGTGCCCAGCTCGACCAGCCCGATCAGGGCCAGCACGGCGATCAGCCCGGCGACGACCGCGCGCAGCGGGGACAGACCGTCGGCCGGGTTCGTCACCGTGTGCACGTCGAGGTGGCCGCGGCCGGCCCGGGCCAGTGCGGTGGCCACGCGCTGCGGGTCGGTGCCGGGGCGCAGCCGCAGCTCGTAGAAGGCGGGGGTCAGCCCGGGGTCGTTCTCCCGGAGGGTGTCCAGTGAGGTGGTCACGACCCGGCCGGCGTTCTGCGGTTCGATGCTGCGGCCCACGATGTGCAGGATCTGCGGCCGGTCGCCCACCGTCATGCGCACCCAGTCACCGACGCGGGCGTGCAGCAGGTCCAGCAGGCCCTGGCCGGCCACCGCCTCGTCGGATCCGTGTGCGGCCCGGCCCTCGGCGAGGGCGTAGGGATAGGGCTCGGCGCGGGTGCCGACGCCGCGCAGCGCGATGGTGCCGGTCTGGCCGGGGACCAGCGCGGCGACCTCGACCCCGGGATAGGCGGCGGTGACCCGGTGATCGCCGGTGAGCAGGGCCCGTACCGCGGACGTGTCCATGGCACCGTCGGAGCGGACCGACAGGGACGTCGGCAGACCCATGCGGTCCGGGCTGTTGTGGAAACGGTCGATCGTGGTCCAGGCGCTGAGCGCCACCACGATCAGCAGCAGCGGCAGCGTCAGCCGGGCCACGGTGGCAAGCGACCGGCCACGCCCCGCGAACGCCTTGTGGCAGCCGAGGACGAGCGCGGCCGGCAGCCGCAGCCCGAGCGCCCGCCGGGCCAGTCCGGTCAGCCGCCCGCCGGCCGCAGCGGCCGGGCGCGGCACCGGAACCGGCGGCACCCGCCCGGCCCGCCAGGCCGCGAGCCCCGTGGTCAGACCGATGAACAGCACCGCCCCCACGGGTACCAGGAACAGCGCCACGGTGTGCCCGGGCAGCCCCTGCCACAGGCCCACGGCGTCGCCGAGCCGGCCGGGGATCCTCCGGCCCAGGGCCTCGGTGAGCCCCGCGGCGGCCACCGAGCCGAGCAGCGCGTACGCGAGGTGCTGCAGCAGGAAGATCCGGACGACCTGGCCGGGTGTGAAGCCGATCGCCTTCAGCACCGAGATGTCCCGCAGATGCCCCCGGATGCGGGTGGCGATCGCTCCGTGCACGGCGAACCCGGCGGCGATCAGGGCGCCCAGACCGAACAGGCCGAGCACCTGGCCCAGCAGCCGGTTGTCGCCCTGGGCCGCGGCGCGCGCCTGCTGCCAGGTGGAGACATCGCCGACCGCGCCCGCGCCCAGCACGGTGACGGCTCGCTGCACCGCGTAGTCCGTGTCGCCCGGGTCGGCGAGGCGCAGTCCGATCACCTGGCCGCCGGGAGCGCGTACGGCGGACGGCAGGGCCCATACCAGGCCCGGCTGCTCGCCCGGGCTGTAGCGGGGTTCGGCACTGTCCGCGATGCCCTCGACGGTCAGGGCGCGGGCGGTACCGGGCAGGGTGAGGGTGTCCCCGGGCTCGGCCAGCAGCGCCCGGGCCAGGCTGCTCTCCAGCACCACGCCGTCCGGTTCGGCCGGATCCAGCCAGTGCCCGGCGGTCAGCAGCGGCCGGCCGACGGAGGGCAGCTGCGGGGTGCCACGCAGCTCCACGGAGGCGCGGGTGCCGCGTACGGCGACGGTGGCGGACTCGGTGCGGTAGGGGCCGGCCACGGAGTCGACACCGTCCAGCCGGGCCAGCCCGCGGGCGTCGGCCGACGGCACGGTGTGGATCCACACATGCGCCCCGCGGGCCTGTGTGAAGACGCGCTGCCAGGGGTTGGTCGCGTACCCGAACAGGGCGGTGGCCAGCAGCAGCGAGACGACGATCCCGGCGGTGGCCAGCACGAGGAACAGCGCCTCGCCACGGTGGGTGCGCAGATCGGAGTGCGCCCACCGCAGGGTGGCTCGTACGTCCCGGAGATCCAGCACCGTCAGTCCCTCAGCTCCAGCACGCCCGAGATCCCCGGCTTCCCGCGCGGCGGGGTGCCGCCCAGGGCGGCGTCGTCGGCTATGCGGCCGTCGAAGAAGCTGATCACGCGGTCGGCGGCGCTCGCCAGCCGGGCGTCATGCGTGACCAGCACGATCGTCTGGCCGCGTCCGTGGAAGCGGGACAGCAGCCGCATGACCTCGCGCGTGCCCCTGCTGTCCAGGCTGCCGGCTGGTTCGTCGGCCAGCAGCAGCGGGGGATGGTTGACCAGGGCCCGGGCGAGCGCGACCCGCTGCTGCTCGCCGCCGGACAGCTCGCCCGGCATGCTGCGCTCCTTGCCGGTGAGCCCCAGCTCGGCCAGCAGCTCCTCACGCTCGGCGCGGGCCTTCTTCGGCGGGACGCCGGCGAGCAGGGCGGGCAGTTCGACGTTGTCGGCGACCGACAGGTTGGACACCAGGTTGAAGAACTGGAACACGATCCCGATGGCCTTGCGGCGCTCCACCGCCCAGCGCGCCTCGCTGAAGGAGTCCGTGCACCGGCCGTCCAGCCAGATGCTGCCCTCGTCCGGCCGCTGGAGCCCGCCGAGCAGATGCAGCAGGGTGGACTTCCCGGCCCCGGACGGGCCGGTGATCGCCACGAACTCGCCCCGGCCCACACTCAGGTCGACCCCGCGGACGGCGTGCGCGGGGGCGCCCTCGCCGTGGTGGGTCTTCACCAGCCCCTCGGCCCGGAGCACCGGAACCCGGTCCTCACTCATTCCAGTTCCTCCTGGCACCGCTCCAGCCAGTCGAGATCGGCCTGCAGATGCAGCATCGCGCCCTCGATGAGCAGCAGGGCGATGCGGTTGTCCCGGTTCTCGGCCGCGGCCAGCTTCGACAGGTTGCGCATGGTGTTCAGGTACTGGCGCCGCTGCCTGTTGATGAGGGCGATCTGGTCGGCGAGACCGGTCTGCGGGGCCAGGGCGAGCTTCATGAAGAACTCGTCCCGTACCCGCGCCTCGTCCTCGGTCTCCTCGAACCAGGCGTGCAGCGCCTCCCGCCCGGCATCGGTGAGGTGGTAGACCTTCTTGTTGGGCCGGCTGGACTGCTCGACGTCCTCGCCCTCGATCAGTCCCGACTTCTCGAGGCGGCCGAGGGTGACGTAGATCTGGCCGACGTTCGGCTGAGGGTACGCGGAGCCCAGCAGTTGCTCAAGGTCCTGCTTCAGCTCGTAGCCGTGGGCCGGGCCGCGGGCGAGCAGTGCCAGGAGGGGCAGGCGCACTCGTGCTCTCCTCCTAGTCTGCGTAATGTGCTCCAGGCCCTAGTATCGCCCATACCTAACAGGTATACATGGCCTCTGACTCCCGGGCGAGGGTGCCCGGAGCCGTGTGTACGTGTTCAGGGAGGAACCTATGCGGTGGATACGCGCCGCCGGTAGGGGCCTCCTGGTTCTGGCCGTGATCCTCACCGGGTACGTCGCCTCCGGCGCGCACGCCGACGAGGACGCGGGCGACGGCCGCGGCCCGCTCACCCTGGCCACCGCCGGCGACCTCACCGGTTATCTCGCCCCGCTGCTCCAGGGCTGGAACCGCACCCACCCCGGCGAGAAGGTCACCCTCGTCGAGCTGCCCGACTCCGCCGACGAGACCCATGCGCAGATGACAACCGACCTGCGCGGCGGCGACCGGGGCCGGTTCGACGTCCTCAACATCGACGTCAACTGGACCTCGGAGTTCGCCGCGGCCGGCTGGATCCGCCCGTTGCCGCCGGACCGCTTCCCGCTGAAGAGCTTCCTGCCGCCGGTCGTGGACACGGCCACCTACGACGGCCGGCTGTACGCCGTCCCGTACGTCACGAATGCCGGACTTCTCCTCTACCGCAAGGACATCCTCGCCAAGGAGGGCGTGCCGCCGCCGCGCACCTGGGCCGAGCTGGAGCATGACGCGAAGACCATCGCGCCGAAGTACGGACTCGGCGGTTACGCGGGCCAGTTCCTGCCCTATGAGGGTCTGACCGTGAACGCGGCCGAGGCCGTCTACTCGGCGGGCGGCACGATCCTCGGCGGCGAGGGCACCCGGGTCACCGTCGACTCCGCCGCCGCCCGCCAGGGCATCGGCTTCCTCGCCCGCGGCGTCCGCGAGGGCTGGATACCGAAGGCGGCGCTGACGTACAAGGAGGAGGAGTCCAAGCAGGCCTTCCAGGACGGCAGACTGCTCTTCCTGCGCAACTGGCCCTACGCCTACGCCGTCGCCTCCGCCAGGGGCTCCAGGGTCGCCGGGAAGATCGGCGCCGTGCCGCTGCCCGGACCCGACGGGCCGGGGACCAGTGTGCTCGGCGGCTCCGACCTCGCCGTCAACTCCCATGCCCGGCACCCCGATTCGGCCGCCCGGCTGATCGCCTATCTCACCAGTGCGCCCGTCCAGCGCCAGGTGCTCACCCGGGGCGCGCTGCCTCCCGTGCGCGCCGCGCTCTACGAGGACCCCGGACTCGTACGGCGGTTCCCCTATCTGCCGACCCTGCGCACCGCCGTGCTCACCGCCCGGCCGCGCCCCAAGAGCCCGCACTACGACCAGGTCAGCCTGGTGGTGCAGGCCGTGATGCAGGACGCGCTCAGCGGGCGCCAGACGCCCGAGCAGGCCGTGTGCCGGCTCGCGTACGAGCTCGACGCGATCGCCCGCCGATAGTTACTTGTTAAGTAACGCGCAGATCTCATCTCGGTGCGTGATGCCCCGCTAAGTCCGGTTTTACGCCCTCAACTCACCGGTAGCTTCCGTTCTTTTCGTTGACACCCTCACGACACGCCTACCTAACATGCATGCATGCTGAGTAAGTACCACTGGTGGCGTGACGCGGTGATCTACCAGGTCTACGTCCGCAGCTTCCTCGACAGCACCGGCGACGGCGTCGGCGATCTGGCCGGCGTCCGGGCCGGGCTGCCGTACCTGAAGAAGCTGGGCGTCGACGGGATCTGGCTGAGCCCGTTCTACCCCTCGCCGCAGCACGACCACGGCTACGACGTGGCCGACTACTGCGGGGTCGACCCGCTCTTCGGCGACCTCGCCGAGTTCGACCGGCTGATGGCCGCCGCGCACCGGCTCGGCATCAAGGTGCTCCTCGACATCGTCCCCAACCACTGCTCCAGCGAGCACCCGTGGTTCCGCGAGGCGCTGGACAGCGCGCCCGGCAGCCCGGCCCGCGCCCGCTTCCACTTCGCCGACGGCCGCGGCCCGGACGGCGGCGAGCCGCCCAACAACTGGCACGCCATGTTCGGCGGCCCCGCCTGGACCAGGGTCGGCGACGGCCAGTGGTACCTGCACATGTTCACGCCCGAGCAGCCGGACTGGAACTGGCGCACCCCCGGGGTCGCCGCCGAGTTCGACCGCGTCCTGCGCTTCTGGCTGGACCGGGGCGTCGACGGCTTCCGCATCGATGTCGCCGCCGGCCTCTACAAGCACCCCGAACTGCCCGACTCCGACGACCCCGAGGCCGACGCCCGCACCCGCGACTCGGTCAACCCGCTCGCCTGGAACCAGCCCGAGGTGCACGCGGTGTGGCGGCAGTGGCGCGCGACCTGCGAGGAGTACACCGCACGCGACGGCCGCGAACGCCTCCTCGTCGGCGAGGTCTCCGTCCCCACGGCCCGCGAACACGCCCTGTACGTCCGCCCCGACGAACTCCACCAGGCCTTCTTCTTCGACCTGCTCGGCGCGCCCTGGGACGCCGACGCCTTCCGCAAGGTCATCACCGAGGCCATGCAGGACATCGCCGGCACCGGCTCCACGGTCACCTGGGTCCTCAACAACCACGACCAGGTCCGCACGGTCACCCGCTACGGCGAACCCGCCCCCGAGGGCAGCGGCCTCGGCGCCGCCCGCGCCCGCGCCGCCGCGCTGCTGATGCTGGCGCTGCCCGGAGCCGCGTACATCTACCAGGGCGAGGAACTGGGCCTGCCCGAGGTCGTCGACCTGCCCGACGACGTCCTGACCGACCCCATATTCCGTCGCACCGGAAGCCGCGCCCGCATCCGTGACGGCTGCCGGGTGCCGCTGCCCTGGTCCGGTCAGGCCTCGCCGTTCGGCTTCACCTCCGGCGTCGAGGGTGTGAAGCCCTGGCTGCCCCAGCCGGACTACTTCGCCGAGTACGCCACCGACCGCGCCCTCGCCGACACCCGCTCCTTCTGGCACCTGTACCGCGATGGCCTTCAACTCCGCGCGCAGCTCCCCCAGTTGGGCGAGGGCACGCTGCACTGGCTGGACACCCCGCCCGGCGTCCTCGCCTTCACCCGCGGCGACGGCCTGGTGTGCGCCGTCAACTTCGGCACGGCCCCCGCGCCCGCCCCCGTCTCCGGTACCCCCCTGCTCTCCAGCGGCCCCTGTCCGGCGGGCGTCCTGCCCGGCGCCACGGCCGCCTGGTGGCTCAGCGACCTGTGATCAACCACCTCTTGAAGGGACATCGATGATGATGCGACGCCGTACCACCCTGCTCACCGGCTGTACCGCCCTCACCCTCGCCCTCGGCGCGACAGCCTGCGGCGGCGGCCCCGTCTCGGCCGGCGGCGGCGACAAGGCGCTCAGCGGCCAGACCGTCACCGTGGCCGGCGTCTGGACCGGCAGCGAGCAGAAGAACTTCCAGAAGGTCCTGGACGCGTTCACCGCGAAGACCGGCGCCAAGACGCAGTTCATCTCCACCGGCGACAACGTCTCCACCGTCGTCGGCAGCAAGATCGAGGGCGGCAACGCGCCCGACGTCGTGATGGTCCCGCAGGTCGGCGTCCTGCAGCAGTTCGCCAAGAAGGGCTGGCTCACGCCGCTGTCCCCGACCGCCCAGCAGACGGTCACCGCCGACTACGCACCCGTGTGGAAGAAGTACGGCAGCGTCGACGGCACCCTGTACGGCCTGTACTTCAAGGCCGCCCACAAGTCGACCGTCTGGTACAGCCCCGCCGCGCTCACCCAGGCCGGGGTCAAGCCGCCGAAGACGTACGACGAGCTGCTGAAGGCCGGGCACACCGTCTCCGACTCCGGGCTCGCCGCCTTCGCCGTCGCCGGTGAGGACGGCTGGACCCTCACCGACTGGTTCGAGAACATCTACCTCTCCCAGGCCGGACCCGAGAAGTACGACGCCCTCGCCGCGCACAAGCTGAAGTGGACCGACGCGTCCGTCGTCAAGGCGCTCACCACCCTCGGCAAGCTGTTCAAGGACAAGCAGCTCGTCGCCGGCGGCCAGAAGGAGGCCCTGAACACCGACTTCCCGAGCTCGGTGGAGAAGGTGTTCGGGCCCAAGCCCGAGGCCGGCATGGTCTACGAGGGCGACTTCGTCGCCGGCGTCGCGCACGACCAGTTCGGCAAGACCATCGGCAAGGACGCGAACTTCTTCCCGTTCCCGGCGGTCGACGGCGGCACGGCACCCGTCGTCAGCGGCGGTGACGCGGCCGTCGTGCTGAAGGACGGCAAGAACACCAAGGCCGGCATGAAGCTCCTGGAGTACCTGGCGAGCCCCGAGGCCGCGGCCGTATGGGCGAAGGCGGGCGGCTTCCTGTCCCCGAACAAGAAGCTCGACCTCGCCTCCTACGCCGACGACGTCACCCGCGCCACCGCCAAGTCCCTGATCGACGCGGGCGACTCGGTCCGCTTCGACATGTCCGACCAGGCCCCGGCGGCCTTCGGCGGCACCAAGGGCGCCGGCGAGTGGAAGCTGCTCCAGGACTTCCTGCGCGACCCGTCGGACCCGAAGGGCACCGCGGCGAAGCTGGAGTCCGCAGCCGCCCAGGCCTACCAGGGCTGACCGGCAGCGATCATGACCGCCACCACTCTTGTGAAACAGCAGGCGGGCCCGCGGGCCGCCGGCGAGGCGCGCGGGCGCCGCAGCCGGCGGCGCGCCCGGCTGATCGCCCTGCTCTTCGTCTTCCCCGCGCTGCTGCTGCTCGGCGCGCTCGTCGTCTACCCGGTGCTGTTCTCCGTCGGCCGCAGCTTCTTCGACGCCTCCGGCACCCGGTTCGTCGGCGGCGACAACTACGCCGAGATGTTCCGCGACCCGGCGACCCTGAAGGCCATCCGCAACACCGCCATCTGGGTGGTGGTGGCCCCGTCCCTGCTCACGGGCCTGGGCCTGATCCTGGCCGTCCTGGTGGAGAAGGTCCGCTGGGCCACCGCCTTCAAGCTCCTGCTCTTCATGCCGATGGCCGTGTCCTTCCTGGCCGCCGGCATCATCTTCCGGCTCGCCTACGACCAGGACCCGAACAAGGGCGTGCTGAACGCGGCCGCCGTCTCCGTCCACGACGCCTTCCAGGGCACGTCGTCGTACCCGACGGCGCGCGGCCGCGCGGGCCTGCTGACCCAGGACCGCGACGGCTCCTACCGCACGACCGCCGCCGCCGGCCACACGGTGACGCTCCCGATGGTCGGGGTGCTGCCCAAGGACCTGCCGAAGGGAGCCGAGCCCGCTGCCGCGGCGGCCTCTCGCAAGGCCGCGCCCGGCGAGCTGCGCGGTGTCGTCTACCTGGACTTCACCCCCGGCGGGGGCGGCAGGCAGGGCCAGGTCGACCCGAAGGAGAGCGGCCTGCCCGGCATGCGGGTCCAGGCGGTGCGCGACGGGCACACGGTCGCGAGCACGACCACCGCGGCCGACGGCTCCTTCCGCTTCGCCGGGCTGCGCGCGGGCTCGTACACGGTGGAACTGCCCGCGTCCAACTTCGCCCCGCCCTACCAGGGCGTCTCCTGGCTCGGCCCGACGCTGGTCACCCCGGCGATCATCGGCGCGTACCTGTGGATCTGGACCGGCTTCGCGATGGTGCTGATCGGCGCGGGCCTGTCGACGCTGCCCCGGGACGCGCTGGAGGCGGCCCGGATGGACGGCGCGAACGAGTGGCAGATCTTCCGCCGGATCACCGTCCCGCTGCTGGCCCCCGTGCTGACGGTCGTCTTCGTGACCCTCGTCATCAACGTGATGAAGGTCTTCGACCTCGTCTACATCATCGCGCCCGGGCCGGTGCAGGAGGACGCCACGGTGCTCGCCACCCAGATGTGGCTCGTGTCCTTCGGCGGCGGCAACAACCAGGGCCTCGGCAGCGCGCTGGGCGTGCTGCTCCTGCTCCTGGTGATCCCGGCGATGGTCTTCAACGTCCGCCGCTTCCGAAGGAGCCAGCGATGAACTCGGCGATGAACGCGATCAGGCGCGGCCTGGGCAACGGCGTGGTGCAGGCCTTCCTGGTGGTGATCGGCCTGGTCTGGCTGACCCCGCTCGCGGGCCTCTTCGTGTCCTCCCTGCGCTCGGCGCAGGACACCGCGAAGGGCGGCTGGTGGACGGCGCTCACCAGCCCCGGCCAGCTGTCCTTCGACAACTACTCGGCCCTGCTGAAGAACTCCGGCATGACGCAGGCCTTCTGGAACACGGTCCTGATCTCGGTGCCGGCCACGACCCTCGTCGTGGTCATCGCCGCCCTCGCCGGATACGCCTTCGCCTGGCTGGACTTCCCGCTGCGGGAGCCCCTCTTCCTGCTGGTGGTGGCCCTGTTGGTGGTGCCGGTGCAGATCGGACTGCTGCCGGTGGCCAAACTCTTCGGCGCGCTGGGCCTGTTCGGCACGATCCCCGGAGTCGTCCTCTTCCATGTGGCCTACGGCCTCCCCTTCGCCGTGTTCCTGCTCCGCAACTACTTCGCGGAGATGCCGAAGGAGATGCTGGAGGCGGCCCGGATGGACGGAGGCAGCGAGTGGCGCATCTTCACGCGGCTGGTCCTGCCGGTGGGGCGCCCGGCGATCGCCTCCCTCGCGATCTTCCAGTTCCTGTGGGTCTGGAACGACATGCTGGTGGCGTTGCTGTTCGCCGACAGCTCCTCGCAGCCGCTGACTGTTGAACTCCAGTCCCAGATCCGGCAGTTCGGCAGCAACATCGACGTCCTCGCCCCGGGGGCGTTCCTGTCCCTGATCGTGCCGGTGGTGGTGTTCTTCGCCTTCCAGCGGCACTTCGTCCAGGGCGTCATGGCGGGCTCGGTCAAGTGAGCGCGGCGGAACCACACCTCATCCGCACGCCCGCTGCACAACAAATTCATACCATCGGGCGATCAACAGGCGTGTCGGATGGCGTGAGCTGATAGGGAGATACCTCCAGGGGGCCGGGAAGGGTGGTCACCCCTGCGCCCGCTCAGGAGGTATCCACGGCATGGCCCAGCAGCCCCAGACCATGATGAAGACCGTCCTCGACGGATGGCGGAACTCTCTGCTGGACATGGGCGGGCGCAACCGGCTGCTGAACTTCCGTCATACCAGAACGGCCACGCTGGAGGTCGGCTCACCCGGCGCCGAGGCGGTGCTCGCGGACCTGGCCAGGGGATGGGAGTTCGCGCCGCTCCCGCAGAAGGCGCCGGGCGTGGGCCTGGAGAAGGCCGGCGACACGGCGGAGGGGAGCACCGGCCGGCAGCACCGCCCGGGACTCGTCACCCAGAAGACCACCCAGGCGGCGCTGGACTCCTCGCTGTACCAACTGCGCCAGAAGTCCGGCCAGATGTACAACGACTACGGCCTGTGGGTGCTCTGGCTGGGCGTCGGCATGCTCGACTGGCGGGAGGCCGACGCCCACGAGAGCAGCGCCGCGCCCCTGCTCCTGGTACCCGTCGAACTGCGCAGGGACGGCAACCGCCGCTACCGCCTGCACCCGGCGGAGGACCAGGAGCGCATCCACAACCCCGCGCTCGCGGTGAAACTGGACCGGCTCGGCGTCGACTGGACACCCGTCACCGCGACCGATGCCGCCGATCTGCCCGGCGTCCTCGCGGCGGCCCGCTCGGTCGCGGCCGGGCTGCAGGGGTGGGCGGTCGAGGAGCGCGTGGTCCTCGGGCTGTTCGCCTCCCACCGAGAGGCGATGTACCAGGACCTCCAGCAGAACGAGGAACGGATCCTCGCCCATCCGCTGGTGCGGGCCGTCGCCCTCGGGCCCGAGGCCGGCCTGCCCGACGACCTGACCGACTTCGAACCCCCCGACGCGGACCGCATCGACGACGTCCAGCTGCCCGAGCAGACCCCGCTCGTCCTCGACGCCGACGCCTCGCAGCGGCAGTGCATCGCCGCGGCCCTCGACGACCGGTCCTTCGTCATGAGCGGCCCGCCCGGCACCGGCAAGAGCCAGACCATCACCAACCTGATCGCCGCACTCATGCACGCCGGCCGCAGCGTGCTGTTCGTCAGCGAGAAGGCCGCCGCCCTCGACGTCGTACGCAACCGGCTGCGCGGGGTCGGGCTCGGTGACTTCGTCATGGCACTGCACAGCGGTGACACGAGCAAGAAGGCGGTGGCCACCGAACTCGCCCGGGTGCTCACCACCGAGGCCCGGGTCACCGGAGCCGCCGAGCACGAGCTGGCGCGCGCCCGGAAGCTGCGCACGGACCTGTCCGCGTACGCCGCCGCCATGAACGAGACCCGCGAACCCCTGGGGCGCAGTCTGCACGACGTCCTCGGCCGCCTGGTGCTGCTGGAGCAGTCCGACACCCCCGGCCTGCCGCTGGGCGCGGAGAACGCCAAGGTCGTCCGCACCCTGACCGCCGGCGGCCTGCAGGAACTCGCCGCCGCCGCGCAGACCGTCGCCCGAGCCTGGCGCCCCGCCGCCGAGGGCGAGTCCTTCCCCTGGCGGGGGCTGGCCGGCGGCTCCGAGCACCAGGTGGTCGCCGAGGCCGCCGACGCCCTCGGCGCCCTGCTGACGGCGGCCGGACGCCGCCCCTTCGCCGCCACCCAGGACGAGCCCCGTTCGGTGCGTGAGGTCCAGCAGCTCGTGCGCGGCCTGCGGGCCGGGCTCACCGGCCGTCCGGCGCAGCAGGAGGACGGCGGCCTGCCGGAGGACGTCACCACTCAGGTCGCTCAGCTCGCCGACCTGCTCGGCATGCCGAAGCCCGAGCGCGCCGAGACCGCGTTCGCCCTGTGCGAGCTGGCCGACCTGACGACGGCCGGCCACCGCCCGCTGCGCGGCTGGTTCGACACCGACACCCTGCGCTGGGCCCACGCGGCGGCCCGGGACCTGCGTACGGCCCTCGACGCGCAGGCCGTGGCCCGACAGGCGGCCGAGGACGTCTTCGGCGAACAGGTCCTCACCGCCACCGACCTGCCCGCCCTGGTGCGCCGCTTCGCCGAGCAGCACCGCGGACTCATGTCCCGCTTCTCGGCACAGTACAAGGAGGATCGTCAGCGAGTGGCCGGCCTGACCAGGGCCGGCACCTGGGACAAGGCGCTGGCCGGCCGGCTGGAGCAGGCGCTGGCCTGGCAGCAGGCCGCCGCCGAGGTGACGCGCCTGACCGGGGCGCACACCGCCCTGCTCGGCAGGTACACGCCGCACACCCCGGACGCGTGCGAGGAGCTGGACCGGGCCCTGGCGACGGCCGACCGCGTCGAGACGCTCGGCCGGGACGCCCAGCGCCGCGACCTGCTCGCCGACCGGCTGGCCGACCAGGCCGAACCCGACCGGCTCCCCGCCCTGCTCGCCGAGCACGTCCGCAGGTCGCTCGGCGCCTGGTGCGCGGCCGCCGAGACCCGGGCCGAGCGCTTCAACCGTGCCGTGACGGACCTGCTCGACCTCTTCGACACGGCCCGCCGTACCCGGCTGTCGCCCTCCCTGCTCGGTCCCCTGGACCAGGCCGAGCAGGCCATCCACACCCTGCTCGCCGACCCGGAGGGCCCCGAGGTGTGGCGCGCCCACCTCGACGGGCTCGCCGTCCTCGCCCGGCACGGGGCGGACGGCCTGGTCGCGGGCGCGGCCGAGCGCGGCCTCGACCCGTGGCGCCTGCCGGACATCGTCGAGCAGGCGCTGCTGCGCGCCTGGGCGGACGGCGTCCTCGCCGCCGACCCGCGCCTGCGCAGCACCCGCGCCGAGGACCTGGACGCGCGCGTGGCCGACTTCCAGGAGGCCGACCGGCGGCTGATCGCGGCCGCCGGGGGAGCGGTGACCGAGGCGTGCAACAAGCGCCGGCCCCGCAGCTTCGGCGGTGGCGGTGCGGCCGTCGTCATCCGGGAGGCCGAGAAGAAGACGCGGCACATGCCGGTGCGCGAACTGCTCGGCAGAGCCCGCGAAGTCGTGCAGGCCGTCAAGCCGTGCTTCATGATGAGCCCCCTGACGGTCAGTCAGTTCCTGCCGCCGGACTTCCAGTTCGACATCGTCGTCTTCGACGAGGCCTCCCAGGTCCGCCCCAGTGACGCGGTCAACTGCATCTACCGGGGCCGTACGCTGATCGTCGCCGGTGACGACAGGCAGTTGCCGCCGACCTCCTTCTTCGACTCCTCCGTCGACGACGACTCCGACGAGTACGCCGAGGACGTCCCGGACTCCTTCGAGTCCCTGCTGCAGGCCTGCAAGGCCGGCGCCATGCGGGAACTGCCGCTGCGCTGGCACTACCGCAGCCGCCACGAGAACCTGATCACCTTCAGCAACCACGAGTTCTACGACAACTCGATGATCACCTTCCCCGGGGCCCTCGACGAGGGCAACGGCGTCGGCGTCGCCTTCCTGAAGACCGACGGCGTCTACGACCGGGGACGGCGCCGGGACAACCGCGAGGAGGCGGAGTTCGTCGCCCGCCGGGTCCTGCACCACTTCGACACCCGCCCCGGAAGGAGCCTCGGCGTCGTCGCGCTCTCCCAGGCCCAGGCCTCCGCCATCGACCAGGCCGTGCAACAGGCCCGGCTGGCCCGCCCCGACCTCGACCACTGCTTCACCGAGGACCGCCTCGACGGGTTCTTCGTCAAGAACCTGGAGTCGGTGCAGGGCGACGAGCGCGATGTGATGATCATGTCCGTGGGCTACGGCCCCGACGAACACGGCAAGGTGGGGCTCAACTTCGGCCCGATCAACAAGAGCGGAGGCTGGCGCCGCCTCAACGTGGCGGTGACCCGCGCCCGTTACCGCATGGAGGTCGTGGCCTCCTTCCGCGCCGCCGGCCTGCCGGACAGCCCCAACGACAGCGTGCAGTACCTGAAGCGCTACCTCGACTACGCCGAGAACGGCCCGTCGATCCTCGCCCGGGACGTCGTGCAGACCGACGCCGAGCCGGAGAGCCCCTTCGAGGAGTCCGTCCTCGCGGTGCTGCGCGGCTGGGGCTACCAGGTGCAGCCCCAGGTCGGTGTCGCCGGATACCGCATCGACCTGGGCGTACGCCACCCGGAGCTGCCCGGCGCCTTCGCCCTCGGAGTCGAGTGCGACGGGGCCATGTACCACTCCGCCAAGGCCGCCCGGGACCGGGACCGGCTGCGTGAACAGGTCCTGAACGGGCTCGGCTGGCGGCTGCACCGCATCTGGGGCACCGACTGGTACCGAGGCCGGCCGGCCGCCGAACTGCGGCTGCGGGAAGCGGTCGAGCAGGCCGTCGCCCAAGGTCCGCTCACCACGGCGCCGGCCACGCCGAGGCCCGCCGCGGGGGAGGGGGCGGACACCGCACCGCCCTCGGGCGGCGACGAGCACGGCCGCATCCCGCGGCAGACGAGGGTGGAGTACGAACGCGTGCCCGTGGACACCGGGACCGCACGCGAGTGGAGCGTTGCCTACCGGGCCGGCGCCGTCACGGTCGTACCACGCCATGAACTGCACACCCCGGAGGCCCGGCCCGCCCTGCGCAAGGTGCTGGCGCAGATCATCGAGACCGAGGGCCCGATCCACGAGGACCTTCTGGTCCAGCGGGCGCGCGAGGCCTGGGGCGTCGGCCGCGCCGGCAGCCGCATCCGGGACAACGTCCGGGAGGTGGCCCGCGCCCTGGTCCGCTCCGGACAGGTCCGCGCGGACGACGCCTTCTACGATGTGACGGCCCGGGACGAGGCGAAGGCGCGGCACCCTCAGGACGGCACTCCGCCCCGCAAGATCCTCCACATCGCACCGGCCGAGCGGCACCGGGCGCTGTACGAGCTGGCCGCCGAATGCCCCGGCATGTCCGAGGACGAACTGATCAAGCAGGCCTGTGAGTTCTTCGGCTGGCGCCGGACCGGCAAGGACATCCGGGACCGCCTGGCCGCGGACCTCGCGGAACTGCGCCGGCGGGGCGAGCTCCACGGCGGGCCGGACCGGGTCAGCGCCGTGCGCCGCGCCGGCTAGCGACCTCAGGAGACAGCCGGCCCGCGACCTCGCGAAAAAACAGGGCGGCGGGGTCGAAACCCCGCCGCCCCGCGCTCAGCCGGGGCTCACGGCGAAGCCGGCGGATACAGCGACCTCGGCAGCTGCGAAGCCGCGGCGGCATCCAGCAGCCACAGCGTGCGCGAGCGGCCGTACGCCCCCGCCGCCGGGGCCTGGATCTCGCCCGCGCCCGACAGGGCGATGGCCGCGGCCTCCGCCTTGTCCTCGCCGGCCGCGAGCAGCCAGACCTCGCGGGCCGAACGGATCGCGGGGAGGGTGAGGGAGATCCGGGTCGGCGGCGGCTTGGGGGCGCCGTGGACGCCGATCACCGTGCGTTCCGTCTCCCGTACCCCCGGATGCTCCGGGAAGAGCGAGGCCACGTGGGTGTCCGGGCCGACACCCAGCATCAGCACGTCGAAGGTGGGCACCGAGCCGTGGTTCTCGGGTCCGGCCGCCTTCGCCAGCTCCGCCGCGTACGCCTCCGCCGCCGCGTCGACGTCCGTACCGTACGGGCCGTCGGAGGCGGGCATGGCGTGCACGCGCTCCGGGTCCAGCGGGACGGAGCCGAGCAGGGCCTCGCGGGCCTGCGTGACATTGCGCTCGGGGTCGCCCTCGGGGAGGTAGCGCTCGTCGCCCCACCACAGGTCGAGCCGGCCCCAGTCGATGGCGTCCCGGGCGGGGGCCGCCGCCAGCGCGGCCAGCAGGCCGTTGCCGTTGCGGCCGCCCGTGAGGACCACGGACGCGGTGCCCCGGGAGGCCTGCGCGTCCACGATCTTCGTGATCAGGCGGGCCGCGGCGGCCTGCGCCATCAGTTCCTTGTCGCGGTGGACGACCAGCTGCGGAGTGCTCACTTCGCCGCCGCCTTCCTCGCAGGTGCCTTCTTCGCGGTCTTGGCCGCCGCTCTCTTGGCCGGTGCCTTGGCCGCTTCCTCTTCCGGCCGGGGCTCGGCGACCGGCTCGCCCGCAGGCTGCTGCTCCGGAACCGTGTTCAGCCGCTCCACGCCGTAGCGCAGCGCCGACGCGTAGGTGTCGTCCGGGTCGAGCCGGCGCAGCTCCTCCGCGATCAGCTCGGCGGTCTCCCGCCGCTTCAGCGCCACCGCGCGGGCCGGCTGGCCCTCGATGGCCAGCGTGGCCAGCGTGCCGTCCGCGCGGTCCAGGACGATCGAGCCGCAGGTGGTGTCCATGCGGACCGCGGTGAGACCCGGGCCGCCCGACAGCGACCGCTTCACCGGTACGTCCAGCCGGTCCGCGAGCCACATCGCCAGCAGCTCACAGCTCGGGTTGAACTCCTCGCCCTCCACCTCGACGGCCCTCACCTCGCAGGTGACCTGGTCGAGTGCCGCCGCGAGCATGGAACGCCACGGCGTGATCCTCGTCCAGGACAGGTCGGTGTCGCCGGGCGTGTACGACGCGGCGCGGGCGGACAGCTCCCGCACCGGCTGCTCGGCGGCGTAGGTGTCGGTGACCCGGCGCTGGGCGAGCGCGCCCAGCGGGTCCTTCGCCGGGTCCAGCGGGGCGTTCACCGGCCACCACACCACCACCGGCGCGTCCGGCAGCAGCAGCGGCAGCACGACCGAGTCGGCGTGGCCCGCGACCTCGCCGTACAGGCGCAGCACGGCCGTCTCGCCGGTGCCCGCGTCCGCGCCCACCCGCACCTCGGCGTCGAGACGCGAGGACGTGCGGTCGCGCGGACCGCGGGAGACCCGCTTGATGACCACCAGCGTGCGCGAGGGGTGCTCGCGCGAGGCGTCGCCCGCGGCCTTCAGCGCGTCGTAGGCGTTCTCCTCGTCGGTGACGATGACGAGGGTCAGGACCATGCCGACGGCGGGGGTGCCGATGGCGCGGCGGCCCTGCACGAACGCCTTGTTGATGTCGCCGGCGGTGGTGTCGGTCAGGTCTGTCTTCATGGCCGGCGCCAGCTCCGTCCGTCTCGTGCGAGCATCTCGTCCGCCTCGGCGGGGCCCCAGGTGCCCGACTTGTACTGCGCGGGCCTGCCGTGCCTGTCCCAGTACTCCTCGATCGGGTCGAGGATCTTCCAGGACAGCTCGACCTCCTCCGTGCGCGGGAAGAGGTTGGCGTCGCCGAGCAGCACGTCCAGGATCAGACGCTCGTACGCCTCCGGGCTGGACTCCGTGAAGGACTCGCCGTAGGCGAAGTCCATGGAGACGTCCCGGATCTCCATCGAGGTGCCCGGCACCTTCGAACCGAAGCGCACGGTCACGCCCTCGTCCGGCTGGACGCGGATGACGATCGCGTTCTGGCCCAGCTCCTCCGTCGCCGTGGTGTCGAAGGGGGAGTGCGGGGCCCGCTGGAAGACGACGGCGATCTCCGTCACCCGGCGGCCCAGGCGCTTGCCGGTGCGCAGATAGAAGGGGACGCCCGCCCAGCGGCGGTTGTCGATGCCCAACTTGATCGCCGCGTACGTGTCGGTCTTCGACTTCGGGTCGATGCCCTCCTCTTCGAGGTAGCCGATGACCTTCTCGCCGCCCTGCCAGCCGGCCGCGTACTGCCCGCGCACGGTGCTGCGGCCCAGGTCCTTGGGCAGCCGTACGGCGCCGAGCACCTTCTCCTTCTCCGCGGCCAGCGCGTCCGCGTCGAAGGAGGCGGGCTCCTCCATGGCGGTCAGCGCCATGAGCTGGAGCAGGTGGTTCTGGATGACGTCACGGGCGGCGCCGATGCCGTCGTAGTAGCCGGCGCGGCCGCCGATGCCGATGTCCTCGGCCATGGTGATCTGCACGTGGTCCACGAAGGACCGGTTCCAGATCGGCTCGAACATCGTGTTGGCGAAGCGCAGCGCCAGGATGTTCTGGACGGTCTCCTTGCCGAGGTAGTGGTCGATGCGGAACACCTGGTCCGGCTCGAACACCTCGTGCACGACCTTGTTGAGCTCCTCGGCCGACTTCAGGTCGTGGCCGAACGGCTTCTCGATGACCGCGCGCCGCCAGGAACCGCCGCTCTGGTCGGCGAGGCCGTGCTTCTTCAGCTGCTGGATGACCACCGGGAAGGAGCGCGGCGGCACCGACAGGTAGAAGGCGAAGTTGCCGCTCGTGCCCTGTGCCTTGTCCAGCTCCTCGATGGTGGAGCGCAGCCGCTCGAACGCGTCGTCGTCGTCGAAGGTGCCCTGGACGAAGCGCATCCCCTGGATGAGCTGCTGCCAGACCTCCTCACGGAACGGCGTACGGGCGTGCGCCTTGACCGCGTCGTGGACCTCCTGCGCGAAGTCCTCGTTGGCCCACTCGCGGCGGGCGAAGCCCACCAGCGAGAAGCCCGGCGGCAGCAGACCCCGGTTGGCGAGGTCGTACACCGCGGGCATCAGCTTCTTGCGGGACAGGTCGCCCGTGACACCGAAGATGACCAGACCCGACGGCCCCGCGATACGCGGGAGCCGTCGGTCGGCCGGGTCACGAAGCGGGTTCGCTCCGGAACCGGTAAGGGGTGACAAGTCAGCCCTCCGAAGGGGCGAGGCGCTCGAGCTCCGCCTGGGTGGACTTCAGCAGGTCGTTCCAGGACGCCTCGAACTTCTCGACGCCCTCGTCCTCCAGCACCTGCACGACGTCGTCGTACGAGATGCCGAGGTTCTCCAGCGCGTCGAGGTCGGCACGCGCCTGCTCGTAGGTGCCGGCGACGGTGTCGCCGCTGATCTGGCCGTGGTCCTCGGTGGCCTCCAGCGTGGCCTCCGGCATGGTGTTGACCGTGTTCGGCGCGACCAGCTCGGTGACGTACAGGGTGTCCGGGTAGGCCGGGTCCTTCACGCCGGTCGACGCCCACAGCGGACGCTGCTTGTTGGCGCCCGCGTTCTCCAGCGCGCTCCAGCGGTCGGAGGAGAAGACCTCCTCGTACGCCTGGTAGGCGAGGCGCGCGTTGGCGACGGCGGCCTTGCCGCGCAGCGCCTTGGCCTCGTCGGTGCCGATGCCGTCCAGCCGCTTGTCGATCTCGGTGTCCACGCGGGACACGAAGAAGGACGCCACGGAGTGGATCAGCGAGATGTCGAGGCCGCGCTCCTTGGCCTTCTCCAGGCCCGAGAGGTAGGCGTCCATGACGGCCCGGTACCGCTCCAGGGAGAAGATCAGGGTGACGTTGACGCTGATGCCGAGGCCGATCGTCTCGGTGATCGCCGGCAGACCCGCCTTGGTGGCCGGGATCTTGATCAGGGTGTTGGGGCGGTCCACCAGCCAGGCCAGCTGCTTGGCCTCGGCGACGGTGGCCCTGGTGTTGTGCGCCAGGCGCGGGTCGACCTCGATGGAGACCCGGCCGTCCTTGCCGCCGGTGGCGTCGAAGACCGGGCGCAGGATGTCGGCGGCGTCGCGGACGTCCGCCGTGGTGATCATGCGGATGGCCTCTTCGACGGTGACCTTCCGGGCGGCCAGGTCGGCGACCTGCTGCTCGTAGCCGTCGCCGCTGCTGATCGCCTTCTGGAAGATCGTCGGGTTGGTGGTGACGCCCACGACGTGCTGCTGGTCGATCAGCTCGGCGAGGTTGCCGGACGTGATCCGCTTGCGCGACAGGTCGTCCAGCCAGATCGCGACGCCTTCGTCGGAGAGGCGCTTGAGTGCGTCTGTCATGGAATTACATCTCCTACGTGTCGTATATGAGCGTCAGCGCTGGGCGGCGGCGAGGGATTCCCGGGCCTTGGCGGCCACATTCTCGGCAGTGAAGCCGAACTCGCGGAAGAGCACCTTGCCATCGGCGGAAGCACCGAAGTGCTCCAGGGAAACGATGCGGCCGGCGTCCCCGACATAGCGGTACCAGGTCAGCCCGATGCCCGCCTCCACGGCCACACGGGCCCTGACGGACGGCGGGAGCACGGAGTCCCGGTACCCCTGGTCCTGCTCTTCGAACCACTCGACGGACGGCATCGACACGACACGCGTCGGGACGCCCTCGGCCTGGAGCTGCTCACGCGCCTCCACGGCCACGTGCACCTCGGAACCGGTGGCGATCAGGATCACCTGCGGCTCGCCGCCGTCGGCCTCGAACAGGACATAGCCGCCCTTGGCCGCGTCCTCGTTGGGCTCGTACACCGGCACGCCCTGGCGGGTGAGGGCGAGGCCGTGCGGCTGCCCCTTGCCGAACTCCTTGGTGTAGCGCCCCAGGATCTCGCGCCAGGCGATCGCGGTCTCGTTGGCGTCCGCCGGGCGGACGACGTTCAGACCGGGGATCGCGCGCAGCGAGGCCAGGTGCTCGACCGGCTGGTGGGTGGGGCCGTCCTCGCCGAGGCCGATGGAGTCGTGCGTCCACACGTACGTCACCGGCAGGTGCATCAGGGCCGACAGGCGCACCGCGTTGCGCATGTAGTCGGAGAAGACGAGGAACGTGCCGCCGTAGACACGGGTGTTGCCGTGCAGCGTGATGCCGTTCATCTCGGCGCCCATCGAGTGCTCGCGGATGCCGAAGTGGATGGTGCGGCCGTACGGCTTGGCCTCGGGCAGCGGGTTGCCCTCGGGCAGGAACGAGCTCTCCTTGTCGATGGTCGTGTTGTTCGACCCGGCGAGGTCGGCGGAGCCGCCCCACAGCTCGGGGATGACCGCGCCGAGAGCCTGCAGCACCTTGCCGGAGGCGGCACGCGTCGCGACGCCCTTGCCCGGCTCGAAGACCGGGATCTTCTCCTCCCAGCCGGCGGGCAGCTCGCCCTTGCTGATGCGGTCGAACTCGGCGGCCCGCTCGGGGTTGTCGTCGCGCCACTGCTGCAGGGACTTCTCCCACTCGGCCTTCGCCTGGGCGCCGCGCTCCAGGGCCTTGCGGGTGTGGGTGATCACCTCGTCCTCGACGGCGAAGGACCGCTCCGGGTCGAAGCCGAGGACGCGCTTGGTGGCCGCGACCTCTTCGGCTCCCAGCGCCGAGCCGTGCGCGGCCTCGGTGTTCTGGGCGTTGGGCGCCGGCCAGGCGATGATCGAGCGCATCGCGATGAAGGACGGCTTGTCCGTGACGGCCTTGGCCTTCTGGACGGCGTCGTAGACGGCGGCCGGGTCCAGGTCGCCGTTGGCCTGGGCCTCCACGCGCTGCACATGCCAGCCGTAGGCCTCGTACCGCTTGACGGTGTCCTCGGACACGGCCGTCTCGGTGTCGCCCTCGATCGAGATGTGGTTGTCGTCCCACAGCAGGATCAGGTTGCCGAGCTTCTGGTGGCCGGCCAGCGAGGAGGCCTCGGCGGAGATGCCCTCCTGGAGGCAGCCGTCACCGGCGATGCAGTAGATGAAGTGGTCGAAGGGCGACTCGCCCTGCGGGGCCTCGGGGTCGAACAGACCGCGCTCGTAGCGGGCGGCCATCGCCATGCCCACCGCGTTGGCGACACCCTGGCCGAGCGGACCCGTGGTGGTCTCGACGCCCTTGGTGTGCCCGTACTCCGGGTGGCCCGGGGTCTTCGAACCCCAGGTGCGGAAGGACTCCAGGTCCTGAAGCTCCAGGCCGAAGCCGGCCAGGTAGAGCTGTGTGTAGAGGGTCAGGGAGGAGTGGCCGGCGGACAGCACGAAGCGGTCGCGCCCGACCCACTCCGGGTCGGCCGGGTCGTGCCGCATCACCTTCTGGAAGAGGGTGTAGGCGGCCGGGGCCAGGCTCATCGCCGTACCGGGATGGCCGTTGCCGACCTTCTGTACGGCGTCGGCGGCCAGGACACGGGCGGTGTCCACGGCCCGCTGGTCCAGCTCGGTCCACTCAAGGTCTGTGGTGGTCGGCTTGGTGCTCACCCTGGGTCAGGGCTCCTCTCCACATGTCGGTCGCCGGTCTTCGGGGCATGCCCCCACCCGGCCGCCGGCGCGCTTGCCGCCCGCCGGCCGCTGACGAGCCTACCCTCGCGAGGACGTGCATTTTTTCGAGTGTTTCCAGACTGCCGGGACTCTGTCGGATCCGCCTCCCGACTGGCCGAGAAGCCATGTGGCACATGAATACGGACGCTGACATCTGAGCGCTCAATCGAGGGGTGGGTCCCCTCTTATGGGGCGTGCGCCAACACGACCCCACCCCCGCGAAGGCCGGGGTATGGGCAACGTCTAAAGTGGCGTGGTACGCGCGAGCCTTTACCGGGACTTCACACGGGGAGGCTTGCTGGGATGTCTCTGTCAGGGGTGTGCGTGACGGCCGTCGAATCCCGTCCAGCGGGCTTGCTCGGTGGTGCGAGCCAGGGCCCGGTTCACCGGCCGTTCGGGGCCCGTGTCAAGGCGTTCGTGGCGCTGACCAAGCCGCGGATCATCGAGCTGCTGCTCATCACCACCGTTCCGGTGATGTTCCTGGCGCAGCAGGGCGTGCCCGACCTCGGGCTGGTCCTGCTGACCTGCGTCGGCGGCTACCTCTCGGCGGGCGGCGCCAACGCGCTGAACATGTACATCGACCGGGACATCGACGCCCTGATGGACCGCACCTCGCAGCGGCCGCTGGTGACCGGCATGGTCAGCCCGCGCGAGTGCCTCGCCTTCGGCATCACCCTCGCGGTCGTCTCGACGCTCCTGTTCGGCTTCACCGTCAACTGGCTGTCCGCCTGGCTCTCCCTCGGGGCACTCCTCTTCTACGTCGTCGTCTACACGATGATCCTCAAGCGGCGTACGGCGCAGAACATCGTGTGGGGCGGCATCGCGGGCTGCATGCCCGTGCTCATCGGCTGGTCGGCCGTGACGGACTCGCTCTCCTGGGCGCCCGTCATCCTGTTCATGGTGATCTTCTTCTGGACCCCGCCGCACTACTGGCCGCTGTCCATGAAGGTCAAGGACGACTACGCGCGCGTGGGCGTGCCGATGCTGCCGGTCATCGCGTCCAACAAGGTCGTCGCCAAGCAGATCGTCATCTACAGCTGGGTGATGGTCGCCGTGTCCCTGCTCCTCACCCCGCTCGGCTACACCGGCTGGTTCTACACGGCCGTCGCGCTGGCCGCCGGCGGATGGTGGCTGTGGGAGGCGCACGCGCTGCAGAACCGGGCCAGGGCCGAGGTCACGGGCGTGAAGCTGAAGGAGATGCGGCTGTTCCACTGGTCGATCACCTATGTGTCGCTGCTGTTCGTGGCGATCGCGGTGGACCCGTTCCTGCGCTGACACACGGCGGGCGTACGTCACAGAGACCTGCTCTCGCCAGCTGATCTACCCGCGAGTAGCATCCTGGCCATGGCAGACACGCAGCAGGTTGACGCGAGGGCCGAGCGCAAGGCCGCGAAGCTCGCCCGGGAGATCACCGCCTTCTCCAAGGCGCACGGCGGCGCCGAGGGCCAGGTGGCCTACATCGGCGAGCGCGGCGCCCGCATCGTCCTCGTGGGCGAGGACGGCGGCTGGGGCGACCTCGTCGCACCCACGTACGCCATCGCCGAGCAGGCGGTGGAGAAGGCCGGCATCACGCGCCACGAGTCCTTCGACGGCGAGTTCGCGGCGAAGGTGAAGACGGGTTCGTACGAATGGAAGCGCATGGCCGGCATCCAGATCGGCGGTTGACCGGCGCGCCCGGAGGGGCGCGGGGCCGTATCGATATGCGGCTCCGCCGCGATGGGGGTCCCCCCGGTTCCAGCGAAGCCGAGAATTTGGGGGAGCGACCGGCCACGTACGGTCCGAAGTCGCCAAATAACCCGCAGCCCCGAGCTCATCCGCGACCTCGAACCGTGTTCACCCGTTAGGCCGTGCGGGCCAGCGCAGCGCCCACGCGTCTGACGGGGAGTCCGGATGATCGAAACGCCGTCCCTCGTGGACCAGTACTGCCACGGAGTGCTCCGCACGGAATTGGGCCTCGGCACCTTCGAGGCCCAACTCGCCCGCACCGAGGGCCCACCCGCACCGGGCACCACCCTCTTCGACACCCAGACGGGATTCGCCGTACGGCGCTGGTGCCCGCCCCTGCTCGGCCTGGAGCCGCACTGCCCGCCCGCCCGCTATCTGGCCCGGCGCCGGGAACTGGGCGTCCTGGAGACGGGCCGCAGGCTGCTGCGCGGCAGCGGCATCACCGCCTACCTCGTCGACACCGGCCTGCCCGGCGACCTCACCGGCCCCGCCGAGCTGGCCTCCGCCGGTTCCGCCCAGGCCCACGAGATCATCCGGCTCGAGCAGCTCGCGGAGCAGGTCGCCGACACCTCCGGCACCGTCGAGTCCTTCCTCGCCAACCTCGCCGAGTCGGTGCACGGCGCCGCCGCGAACGCGGTCGCCTTCACCTCCGTCGCGGGGCTGGGGCACGGCCTGGCGCTCGCGCCCGAGCCGCCGGGGCCGGGGGAGGTGCGGGGCGCGGCGGGCCGCTGGCTGGCCGGGCGGCGGGTCGGCGGGCCGCTCACCGACCCCGTGCTGCTCCGGCACCTGCTGTGGATCGCCGTGGCCTCCGGCCGCCCGCTCCAGCTGCACGCCGGGCTCGGCGAGCCGAGCTCCCGCATCGACCGTACGGACCCCGTGCTGCTCACCGACTTCGTGCGGGCCACGGCCGGCCTCGGCACGGACCTGATCCTGCTGCACGGCTACCCGTACCACCGGCACGCCGCCCATCTGGCCGGGGTCTTCCCGCACGTCTACACCGACTCCGGCGCCGCACTCGTGCGCACCGGAGCCCGCGCGGCCACCGTGCTCGCCGAGATCCTGGAGCTGGCCCCGTTCGGCAAGATCCTCTTCTCCACGGGCGCGCACGGCCTGCCCGAGTTGCACGTCGTGGGCGCCCGGCTGTTCCGCGAGGCCCTGGGCCGGGTCCTGGGCACCTGGGTCGCCGAGGGCGCCTGGTGTCTGGAGGACGCTCAGCGGGTGGCCCGGATGGTCGCGGCGGACAACGCGCGCCGGGTGTACGGGCTGGAGTGAGCTGTCCAGACTGGGCGGATGCCGACCACATCGCTGCTCGACCGGTTCCTCGACGGACTCACGCCGCTACGGCCCCGCGCGGTATGGGCCCACGGCTCGCTGGCCGGCGGTGACTATCAGGAAGGCCGCAGCGACCTGGACCTGATCGCCGTACTGCCGGGCCCGGTGCGCCTCGGGAGCGTACGGCGGGTGGTGGCCCTGCACCGGCGGCTGCGGGCCGAACCCCTCGCCCCGAAACTCCACTGCAGCTATGTCACCCCGGCCACCCTGGGCGACCCGGACCGCTCGCACCTCACCTGGGCCCACGGACGCGTGCTGCGCCGCCCGGTCACCCCCGTCACCCGGCGCGAGCTGCACGACTTCGGGCGGGTGCTGTACGGCGGATCCCCGGCCGGACTGCTCCCGCCGGTGCCGGAGCGGCAGCTGCACGACTTCGCCGTACGGGACCAGCGGGACCACTGGCGCCCGGCGGTGGACAAGGCTCGGCTGTGGCGGCAGGACGTGTGGGTGGACCTGGGCCTGCTCACCTTCGCCCGGGCCACCGTGACCCTGCGCGACGGGCGGCTGGTCTCCAAGCGGGAGGCGCTCGCCGAACTCCCGGCGCTCGGCGCTCCTGTCGAGGTCGTCGAGGACATCGCCCGTCGGCGCTACGACGACGACCCCGCCCCGGCGGCCCAGGACTGGCGCGACCGCCGCGCCGAGCTGACCCGCGCCTACCTCGGCCCGGCGATCGACGCGCTGGTCACCGCCTACGGGTGACTCACGCGCGCGTGCCCACCGTCGCCTCGGCCGAGGGGCCGGGCAGTTCCAGGGCGGCCTCCGGGCGTTCGCGCAGGGCCAGCAGGACGCGCAGGACGCCGATCCACACCAGGCACGAGCCGAGCATGTGCAGGCCCACCAGCAACTCGGGCAGGTGGGTGAAGTACTGCACGTAACCGATCACACCCTGGCCGAGCAGGATCAGGAACAGATCGCGGGTGCGGGCGAGCGGCCCCTTCGGCGCGTCCACCGCCTTCAGCACGAACCACAGCGCGAACGTCAGCGTCACCACGATCCAGGCGAGCACCGCGTGCAGCTTGGCCACGGTCTCCCAGTCGATGGGGATTCGCTTGACGTCGCTGGAGTCACCCGCGTGCGGCCCGGCCCCGGTCACCACCGTGCCGACCGCGATGAGCAGCAGGGACGCCGCCACCAGGAACCACACCAGCTGTTCCACGGCCTTGCCGGTCAGCGGCCGGGGCGCGCCGTCGCCCTCGCGGGTGCGCTGCCACATCACCGCGGCGACGGTGGTCAGGGCCGTCGCCAGCAGGAAGTGGGCCGCGACGGTGTACGGGTTGAGGCCCACGAGCACCACGATGCCGCCGAGGATCGCGTTGCTCATCACCAGCCAGAACTGCGCCCAGCCCAGCCGGGTCAGGCTGCGCCGGTACGGCTTCTCGGAGCGGGCGGCGATGATCGCCCAGCCGACCGCGGCGCACAGCACGTACGTCAGCATGCGATTGCCGAACTCGATCGCGCTGTGGTAGCTCAGCGCGGTCGTCGGCGTGAGGGAGCCGTCGGTGCACTCGGGCCAGGTCGGGCAGCCGAGGCCGGAGCCGGTCAGGCGGACGGCGCCGCCGGTGACGACGATGACCACCGACATCACGAGCGCGGCGAGGGCCGCCCGCCGGACCGTCCGGGGGGAGGGGGTCCAGCGTTCGGCGATGAAGGCGAGCGGGTTGCGCACGGCCGCTGCGGCGTCGGCGGGGTTCAGCTTGGGCACGCCCACCATCGTAGGCCGCCGCTTGTGCATGCTTTCACGAGGGTCCACCGTGACCGCTCACTCCCAGCGGAAGAACGTGCCCGCCGCGGCCAGCCCGACGACCGCCCACCCCGCGAGGATCCCCAGGTCGCCCCACGGCATCCCGGTGCCGTGCTGGAGCACGTCCCGCAGGCCGCCGGAGAGCGCGGAGATGGGCAGCAGTCCGAGCACGTGCTGTGCGGCCGGGCCGAACTTCTCCAGCGGCACGATGACCCCGCCGCCGACCAGCAGGAGCAGGAAGACCAGGTTGGCGGCGGCCAGGGTCGCCTCCGCCTTCAGCGTGCCCGCCATCAGCAGGCCGAGGCCGGAGAAGGCGGCCGTACCCAGGATCAGCAGGAGCAGGACGGCGGCCACGCTTGTAAATGTTCCGGCGCCGTGCGGGTTCCAGCCCAGCGCGAAGGCGATCACCGTCAGCAGGATCACCTGAAGGACCTCGGTGACCAGCACGGACGCGGTCTTCGCGGTCATCAGGCCCCAGCGGGGCAGCGGCGAGGAGGCGAGCCGCTTGAGCACGCCGTAGCGGCGCTCGAAGCCGGTCGCGATGGCCTGACCGGTGAACGCCGTCGACATCACGGCCAGCGCCAGGATGCCCGGGGCGAGGAAGTCGACCGCCCTGCCCTTGCCGGTGTCCACGATGCCCACCGAGCTGAAGAGCACCAGCAGCAGGGTCGGGATGACCACGGTCAGCAGCAGCTGCTCGCCGTTGCGCAGCAGCATCCTCGTCTCCAGCGCCGCCTGCGCCGCGATCATGCGAGGGAGGGGCGCCGCGCCCGGCTTGGGGGTGTATGTACCGGTTGCAGTCGTCACGAGCGCAGCTCCTTGCCCGTCAGCTCCAGGAAGACGTCCTCCAGCGTGTGCCGCTCCACCGAGATCCTCTCCGGCATCACTCCGTGCTGGGCGCACCAGGAGGTCACGGTGGCCAGCAGCTGCGGGTCGACCTTGCCGACGACCCGGTAGGCACCCGGGGTGAGCTCGGCGGCCGTGCAGTCGGCCGGGAGGGCCTTCAGCAGGGAGCCCACGTCGAGTCCGGGGCGGCCGGTGAAGCGCAGGGTGTTCTCGGCGCCGCCCTTGCACAGCTCCTCCGGGGAACCCTGGGCGATGACCCGGCCGCCGTCGATGACCGCCACGTCGTCGGCGAGCTGCTCGGCCTCCTCCATGTAGTGGGTGGTGAGGATCACCGAGACCCCGTCGGCGCGCAGGTCCTTCACCAGGTCCCAGGTGGCCCGGCGGGCCTGCGGGTCCAGGCCGGCCGTCGGCTCGTCCAGGAACACCAGCTCCGGGCGCCCGACGACGGCCATGGCGAGCGCGAGGCGCTGCTGCTGGCCGCCGGACAGCCGCCGGTAGCCGGTCCGGCCGCAGCTGCCCAGGCCCAGCCGCTCGATCAGGGCGTCCACGTCCAGCGGGTGCGCGTGCAGCTTCGCGACGTGTCTGAGCATCTCGTCGGCCCGGGCGCCGGAGTACACGCCGCCGGACTGGAGCATCACACCGATACGGGGACGCAGCTCGGCGGACTGGCGTACGGGGTCGAGGCCCAGGACGCGCACCGTGCCGGAATCCGGCTTCCGGTACCCCTCGCAGGTCTCGACCGTCGTCGTCTTCCCCGCCCCGTTGGGACCGAGTACGGCGGTCACGCCCGCTTCGGCCACCAGGTCGAGGCCGTCCACCGCGGTCTTCGTGCCGTACCGCTTCACCAGGGCCTGGACCTGGACCACGGGCTCACTTCGCATGGTCCCAGAGTCTAGGGAGACCGCTTGCCGTCCGGACCGGCGGGTAGGCGCACTCACTCTTCCCGGGGGCGGTGTACCGGGAGCCACCCCTCGGCGTAGGCCACCGCGTCCGCCACCGGGAACAGCCGGGCGTCCGCCGCGCCCACCTTCCCGCGCACGACGGTCCGGTCCCGCTCGAAGTCGTGCCCCAGCTCGTCGAACCGGTCGGAGTCGATCGACACCTCGACCACCGTCTCCCAGCCACCCCCGGGAGCGGGCCGCCCGACCTCGACCAGCGGGGCGGGTATCCGGTACTCGGCCAGGTGGAAGGCGGTGCAGGAGTCGTAGCCCGCGCCGAGCAGCAGGACCCGGGCGCCCAGCTTCTCCAGCCGGGCCAGCGGGCTCCGCTCGCCGAGTCGGCAGTCGGGGGCGTGGCCGTCGGTGATCTCCCGCGCGCGGGGGCCGAGGGCCGCGAACGAGGTGTGCGGGTGCGCGCTGCGCAGGGCGCCCGGCCAGGTCCGTACGGTCTCGGGGATCACGCCGACCCCGCGCGTGGGGGTGATCAGCGGGTCGTACGGCGGCATGGTGGCCCGGATGCGGTCCCACCACTCCCGGGGCACGGGCGGCCTGCACCACAGCGCGGGGTCCGACAGGTCGGCCGACTGGGCGGGGACGACGAGCGTGCCCGAGGGGCCGAGGGCGTCGAGCAGTCCCTGGACGACCGCGACGGTTCCGCCGTTCACCCAGCCGAGAGAGCTGAGCGAGGAGTGGACGAGCAGGGTTTCACCGGTCTCGACACCCAGAAGGCGTAGCTGTGCGGCGAGGATGTCGCGGGTGACAAGAGGGCCGGTCGGAGGGGGTGTCGGCATGGTTCGCGAGTCTTCCGGACGGACCCGCCCGCCGCCACCGAATTGCCTGCTCAGGGCCTCGCCGGATGATCGATCAAAGATCGTTTCCGCAGGTCGGATTAGGTATGCCTAAGTGACGCAGGGCACCGCTCGATGATCCGGACGGCGCTTGTCAGGCTCCGCGGAATTACGCAACAATGGCGTTGTGAAAAACGTCGGCGAGGCTCGGGAGACCCCCCTGGGGGCCCCGCAGGAGGAACTCGCGACCGGTGAGCGCTCCACGCGCAACCGCGTCGCGCGCTCCATCCTGGATCACGGCCCGTCCACCGTCGCCGAACTCGCCGGCCGGCTGGGACTGACCCAGGCGGCCGTCCGGCGCCACCTGGACGCACTGGTCGCCGACGACGTCGTGGAGGCCCGCGAACAGCGCGTGTACGGCACGCGCACGCGCGGCCGCCCCGCCAAGGTCTTCGCGCTGACCGACTGCGGCCGGGACGCCTTCGACCAGTCGTACGACAAGCTCGCCGCGGACGCGCTCCGCTGGATCGCCGAGCAGGGCGGGGGCCCCGAGGCGGTCGCGGCCTTCGCCCGTGCCCGGATCGCCGCCCAGGCGAGCGCGTACCGCAAGGCGATCGAGGCGGTCACGCCGGACAAGCGCGCCGAAGCCCTGGCCAAGGCCTTGAGCGTGGACGGGTACGCTGCTACGGCACGCAGCGCACCGGTCGGCGAGCAGCTGTGCCAGCACCACTGCCCGGTCGCTCATGTCGCGGAGCAGTTCCCGCAGCTGTGCGAGGCGGAGACGGAGATCTTCGCCGAGCTGCTGGGTACCCACGTCCAGCGACTGGCGACCATCGCGCACGGCGACGGCGTCTGCACGACGTTCATCCCCAAGACATCCACTGACGCACCTGCAAGCACGGCCGGGAGGAACCCCGCATGACTCTCCCCACGGAGACTGCCCACCCCGAACTCGAGGGCCTGGGCAAGTACGAATACGGCTGGGCCGACTCCGACGTGGCCGGTGCCTCCGCCAGGCGCGGCCTGAACGAGGAGGTCGTCCGCGACATCTCCGGCAAGAAGTCGGAGCCGGAGTGGATGACCAAGCTGCGCCTGAAGGGCCTGAAGCTCTTCGAGAAGAAGCCGATGCCGAACTGGGGCTCCGACCTCTCGGGCATCGACTTCGACAACATCAAGTACTTCGTGCGCTCCACGGAGAAGCAGGCGGAGTCCTGGGAGGACCTGCCCGAGGACATCAAGAACACCTACGACAAGCTGGGCATCCCGGAGGCCGAGAAGCAGCGCCTGGTCGCCGGCGTCGCCGCCCAGTACGAGTCGGAGGTCGTCTACCACCAGATCCGCGAGGACCTGGAGGAGCAGGGCGTCATCTTCCTCGACACCGACACCGCCCTGAAGGAGCACCCGGAGCTCTTCAAGGAGTACTTCGGCACCGTCATCCCCGCCGGTGACAACAAGTTCGCCGCGCTGAACACCGCTGTGTGGTCCGGCGGCTCCTTCATCTACGTCCCGAAGGGCGTGCACGTCGAGATCCCGCTCCAGGCCTACTTCCGCATCAACACGGAGAACATGGGCCAGTTCGAGCGGACCCTGATCATCGTCGACGAGGGTGCCTACGTGCACTACGTCGAGGGTTGTACGGCCCCGATCTACAAGTCGGACTCGCTGCACTCCGCGGTCGTCGAGATCATCGTCAAGAAGAACGCCCGCTGCCGCTACACGACCATCCAGAACTGGTCGAACAACGTCTACAACCTGGTCACCAAGCGCGCCGTGGCCTACGAGGGCGCGACCATGGAGTGGATCGACGGCAACATCGGCTCCAAGGTGACGATGAAGTACCCGGCCGTCTACCTGATGGGCGAGCACGCCAAGGGCGAGACCCTCTCCATCGCCTTCGCGGGCGAGGGCCAGCACCAGGACGCCGGTTCGAAGATGGTCCACATGGCCCCGAACACCTCGTCCAACATCGTCTCCAAGTCGGTGGCCCGCGGTGGCGGCCGTACCTCGTACCGCGGCCTGGTCGAGATCGGCGAGGGTGCCGCCGGGTCGAAGTCCAACGTGCTGTGCGACGCGCTGCTGGTCGACACCATCTCCCGCTCCGACACGTACCCCTACGTCGACGTCCGCGAGGACGACGTGTCCATGGGCCACGAGGCGACCGTCTCCAAGGTCTCCGAGGACCAGCTCTTCTACCTGATGAGCCGCGGTCTGACCGAGTTCGAGGCGATGGCGATGATCGTGCGCGGCTTCGTCGAGCCGATCGCCAAGGAGCTGCCCATGGAGTACGCCCTTGAGCTCAACCGGCTGATCGAGCTGCAGATGGAAGGCGCGGTCGGCTAAAGGCCCGCCCCATCGGTCAGCACACGTCTTACTCAGAAAGCGAGCACTACGACAGCCATGGCTGAGGCTCAGAACATCCCGGTGGGCTCCACCACCGCCGGCCAGATCGCGGTCGCCGCCGAGTCGACCGTCGTCTCGCGCATGAGCGCGCCCCCGTCCTTCGACGTGTCGGACTTCCCGGTCCCGCACGGCCGCGAGGAGGAGTGGCGGTTCACCCCGCTGGAGCGGCTGCGCGGGCTGCACGACGGCACCGCGGTCGCCACCGGCGACGGCGTGAAGGTCACCGTCGAGGCCCCCGAGGGCGTCGTCGTCGAGACCGTCGGCCGCGAGGACGCGCGCCTCGGCAGGGCCGGCACCCCGGTGGACCGCGTCGCCGCCCAGGCGTACTCGGCGTTCGAGAAGGCCGGCGTGGTCACCGTCCCCAAGGAGACGGTGCTCACCGAGCCGATCCGGATCGCCGCGCACGGCGAGGGCGGGGTCGCCTTCGCCCACCAGGTGATCGAGCTGGGCGCCTTCGCCGAGGCCGTCGTGGTCATCGACCACACCGGTGACGTCGTGCTCGCCGCCAACGTCGACTACATCCTGGGCGACGGCGCCAAGCTGACCGTCGTCTCCGTGCAGGACTGGGACGACAAGGCCGTGCACGTGGCCCAGCACAACGCGCTGGTCGGCCGGGACGCCTCCTTCAAGTCCGTGGTCGTCACCTTCGGCGGTGACGTGGTCCGCGTGCACCCGCGCGTGACCTACGCCGGCCCCGGTGGCGAGGCCGAGCTGTTCGGCCTGTACTTCACCGACGCCGGGCAGCACCAGGAGCACCGCCTGCTGGTCACCCACAACACCCCGCACTGCAAGTCGAACGTCGTCTACAAGGGCGCGCTCCAGGGCGACGACGCGCACGCGGTCTGGATCGGCGACGTGCTCATCGAGGCCAAGGCCGAGGGCACGGACACCTACGAGATGAACCGCAACCTGGTCCTCACGGACGGCGCGCGCGTCGACTCGGTGCCGAACCTGGAGATCGAGACCGGCGAGATCGTCGGCGCCGGCCACGCCTCCGCGACCGGCCGCTTCGACGACGAGCAGCTCTTCTACCTGATGGCCCGCGGCATCCCGCAGCACGAGGCCCGCCGCCTGGTGGTCCGCGGCTTCTTCGCCGAACTGGTCCAGCAGATCGGTGTCGCCGACATCGAGGAGCGCCTGCTCGCCAAGATCGAGGAGGAGCTGGAGGCTTCGGTCGCATGACCTTCGTACGCGTCTGCGGGCTGAGCGAGCTGGAGGAGGACACCCCGAAGCGGGTGGAGATCGACAGCACGCCGGTCTCGGTCGTCAAGACCGAGGGCGAGGTGTTCGCGATCTACGACATCTGCTCCCACGCGAACGTCTCGCTCTCCGAGGGCGAGGTGGAGGACTGCCAGATCGAGTGCTGGCTGCACGGCTCCTCCTTCGACCTGCGCACCGGCAAGCCGTCCGGCCTCCCGGCCACGCGCCCCGTCCCCGTATACCCCGTAAAGATCGAAGGGGACGACGTTCTCGTCTCCCTCACCCAGGAGTCCTGAGGCACCCATGGCAACGCTTGAAATCCGAGACCTGCACGTCACCGTCGAGGCCGACAACGCCACGAAGGAGATCCTCAAGGGCGTAGACCTCACCGTGAAGCAGGGCGAGACGCACGCCATCATGGGCCCCAACGGCTCCGGCAAGTCGACCCTCGCCTACTCCCTCGCGGGTCACCCGAAGTACACGATCACCCGCGGCACCGTCACCCTCGACGGCGAGGACGTCCTGGAGATGTCCGTCGACGAGCGCGCCCGCGCCGGCCTGTTCCTGGCGATGCAGTACCCGGTCGAGGTCCCCGGCGTCTCGGTCTCCAACTTCCTGCGCACCTCCGCCACCGCCGTCCGTGGCGAGGCCCCCAAGCTGCGCACCTGGGTGAAGGAGGTCAAGGAGACCATGGAGCGCCTCAACATGGACCCCTCCTTCGCCGAGCGCAACGTCAACGAGGGCTTCTCCGGCGGTGAGAAGAAGCGCCACGAGATCCTCCAGCTGGAGCTGCTCAAGCCGAAGGTCGCGATCCTCGACGAGACGGACTCCGGTCTGGACGTCGACGCGCTCCGCATCGTCTCCGAGGGCGTCAACCGCGTCCGCGAGACCGGCGAGGTCGGCACCCTGCTGATCACGCACTACACGCGCATCCTGCGCTACATCAAGCCCGACTTCGTCCACGTCTTCTCCGGCGGCCGGATCGTCGAGTCCGGCGGTGCCGAACTCGCCGACAAGCTGGAGGACGAGGGCTACGAGGCATACACGAAGGGTGGCGTATCCGCGTGACACAGATGCCGGGCCTCCTCGACACAGAGGCGATCCGCAAGGACTTCCCCGTCCTCGACCGACTGGTCCACGACGGCAAGAAGCTCGTGTACCTGGACAACGCGGCGACCTCGCAGAAGCCGCGCCAGGTACTGGACGCCCTGAGCGAGTACTACGAGCGCTACAACGCCAACGTCCACCGCGGTGTGCATGTGCTCGCCGAGGAGGCCACGGCGCTGTACGAGGGCGCGCGTGACAAGGTCGCCGAGTTCGTCAACGCGCCCAGCCGCGACGAGGTGATCTTCACCAAGAACGCCTCCGAGTCGCTGAACCTCGTGGCGAACATGCTGGGCTGGGCCGAGGAGCCCTACCGGGTGGACCACGAGACCGAGATCGTCATCACGGAGATGGAGCACCACTCCAACATCGTGCCGTGGCAGCTGCTCGCACAGCGCACGGGCGCGAAGCTGAAGTGGTTCGGTCTCACGGACGACGGCCGGCTGGACCTGACCAACATCGACGAGATCATCACGGAGAAGACGAAGATCGTCTCCTTCGTGCTGGTGTCGAACATCCTGGGCACCGTCAACCCGGTCGAGGCGATAGTGCGCCGCGCCCAGGAGGTCGGCGCGCTGGTCTGCATCGACGCCTCCCAGGCCGCCCCGCACATGCCGCTGGACGTGCAGGCCCTGCAGGCCGACTTCGTGGCCTTCACCGGCCACAAGATGTGCGGCCCGACGGGCATCGGCGTCCTGTGGGGCCGCCAGGAGCTCCTGGAGGACCTTCCCCCCTTCCTGGGCGGCGGCGAGATGATCGAGACCGTCTCGATGCACTCCTCCACCTACGCCCCGGCGCCGCACAAGTTCGAGGCGGGCACGCCCCCGATCGCTCAGGCGGTCGGTCTCGGCGCGGCGATCGACTACCTCCAGTCGATCGGCATGGAGAAGATCCTCGCCCATGAGCACGCGCTGACCGAGTACGCGGTCCAGCGTCTGCAGAAGGTCCCGGACCTGAGGATCATCGGCCCGACCACGGCCGAGGACCGGGGTGCCGCGATCTCCTTCACGCTCGGTGACATCCACCCGCACGACGTGGGCCAGGTCCTCGACGAGCAGGGCATCGCGGTTCGCGTCGGCCACCACTGCGCGCGCCCGGTCTGCCTGCGCTACGGAATTCCTGCGACCACGCGAGCGTCGTTCTATCTGTACTCCACGCCGGCCGAGATCGACGCACTGGTCGAGGGGCTGGAGCACGTACGGAACTTCTTCGGCTGAGAGGCGTGTCTACACCGTGAAGTTGGACTCGATGTACCAGGAAGTCATCCTGGACCACTACAAGAACCCCCACGGGCGTGGTCTGCGGGATGGCGACGCCGAGGTGCACCACGTGAACCCGACGTGCGGCGACGAGATCACCCTCCGCGTGAAGTACGACGGCACGACGATCGCGGACGTCTCGTACGAGGGCCAGGGCTGCTCGATCAGCCAGGCGAGCGCGTCGGTCCTCAACGAGCTGCTGGTCGGCAAGGACCTGCCCGATGCGCAGAAGATCCAGGAGACCTTCCTGGAGCTGATGCAGTCCAAGGGCCGGATCGAGCCCGACGACGCGATGGAGGACATCCTGGAGGACGCGGTCGCGTTCGCCGGTGTCTCCAAGTACCCCGCGCGGGTCAAGTGCGCCCTCCTGAGCTGGATGGCGTGGAAGGACGCGACGGCCCAGGCGCTGGGTGGCGCCGACGCCGAAAGGAAGACGGCATGACCGACACCGCTGAGATGAAGCCGGCCTCCGAGGAGGAGCTGCGCGAGGCCCTGATGGACGTCGTCGACCCCGAGCTGGGCATCGACGTCGTCAACCTCGGCCTGATCTACGGCATCCACATCGACGACTCCAACATCGCGACCGTCGACATGACCCTCACCTCGGCGGCGTGCCCGCTGACGGACGTCATCGAGGACCAGGCCAAGTCCGCCACGGACGGCCTCGTCAACGAACTGCGCATCAACTGGGTCTGGATGCCCCCGTGGGGCCCCGACAAGATCACGGACGACGGCCGCGAGCAGCTCCGGGCGCTCGGGTTCAACGTCTGACACCGAGTCGGTGGAAGGGGCCACGGCCATGTGCCGTGGCCCCTTCGTCGTTCACCGGCGCCGCGGGCTGATGGCCGGCGGTCTCCGCCGGGACCTCCCCGTTGTGTACGACCGTACGCAACGTTGTGTACGCTTGTACACATGGGATACCTGACACTCGCCGGCGCCATAGCCGCCGAGGTCGCCGCGACGACGGCGATGAAGTACAGCGAGGGGTTCAGCCGGTTCTGGCCCTCGCTCGTGACGGCTCTGGGCTACCTCGTCTCCTTCGCGCTGCTCGCCCAGACGCTGAAGACCGTCCAGATCGGCACGGCGTACGCGATCTGGTCCGGGGTCGGCACGGCGGTCATCGCCCTGCTCGGCCTGCTGCTGTTCGGGGAGGGGCTGGGCGTCGCCAAGGTCGGCGGGATCCTGCTGATCATCGGGGGAGTGGTCGTGCTGAACCTCGGCGGGGCGAGCCACTGATGCCCCGCCGCTACGACCCCGACCGGCGCCGGCGCATCGTCGACGCGGCGATCCGCGTGGTCGGCCGGGACGGCATCGCAGGCCTCAGCCACCGCTCGGTCGCCGCCGAGGCGGACGTCCCGCTCGGCTCCACGACGTACCACTTCGCCACCCTGGAAGAGCTGATGGTGGCCGCGCTGCGGCAGACCAACGAGAACTTCGGCCGGGTGCTGGCCGAGCGGCTGCCGGAGAACGGCGAGGGCGATCTCGCCGCCGACCTCGCCCGCGCGCTCGGCGTGTGGCTGGGCGGCGAGCGCACGGGCGTGGAGCTGGAGTACGAGCTGTATCTGGCGGCCCTGCGCCGGCCCGCCCTGCGCCCCGTCGCCGCCGAGTGGACCGATCAGGCGGCGGCACTGCTGGCCCGCCGCACGGACCCGCTCACCGCCCGGGCCCTGCTCGCGCTGATGGACGGAATCTGTCTCCAGGTCCTGCTGACGGGCGGTTCGTACGACGAGGAGTACGCCCGCGCCGCCCTCGCTCGGCTGATCCCCCGAAGCGGCGACCGGCACGTGAGACGCGGTTCGCCCTGACCACCCCGCCCACGTTAGGTTTTCTTCCATGACCGACTCTGCTTCCCGCACCACCGGCGCCGTCGCCGCCGGCCTCGCCACCCTCGCCTCCGACGGCACCGTTCTCGACACCTGGTTCCCGGCCCCCGAGCTGGTCGCGGAGCCGGGCCCGGCCGGCACCGAGCGGCTGACCGCCGAGCAGGCGGCCCAGCTGCTGGGCGGCGGCGCGACCGCGGCGGTCGGCCCGGACGCCCGCCGGGGCGTCGAGGTGGTCGCGGTCCGGACGGTCATCGCCTCCCTCGACGAGAAGCCGCTCGACGCGCACGACGTCTACCTGCGGCTGCACCTGCTCTCGCACCGCCTGGTCAAGCCGCACGGCCAGAGCCTGGACGGCATCTTCGGCCACCTCGCCAACGTCGCCTGGACCTCGCTCGGCCCGGTCGCCGTCGACGACATCGAGAAGGTGCGCCTGAACGCCCGCGCCGAGGGCCTGCACCTGCAGGTCACCTCGATCGACAAGTTCCCGCGCATGACCGACTACGTCGCCCCCAAGGGCGTCCGCATCGCCGACGCCGACCGGGTCCGCCTCGGCGCGCACCTCGCCGAGGGCACCACCGTCATGCACGAGGGCTTCGTCAACTTCAACGCCGGCACGCTCGGCACCTCGATGGTCGAGGGCCGGATCTCCGCGGGCGTCGTGGTCGGCAACGGCTCCGACATCGGCGGCGGCGCCTCCACCATGGGCACCCTGTCCGGCGGCGGCAACGTGATCATCTCCATCGGCGAGCGCTGCCTGATCGGCGCCGAGGCGGGCGTCGGCATCGCCCTCGGCGACGAGTGCGTGGTCGAGGCCGGCCTCTACATCACCGCGGGCACCCGGATCACCATGCCCGACGGCCAGATCGTCAAGGCCCGCGAGCTGAACGGCGCCTCCAACATCCTCTTCCGCCGCAACTCGGTCACCGGCACGGTCGAGGCCCGCCCGAACAACGCGGTCTGGGGCGGCCTGAACGACATCCTGCACAGCCACAACTGACCGCAACGCCCTCGGAGCGCCCTTCGCCGCGCGGTGATGGGCGCTCCGTCAGGCCGGCGGAGCCGCCGCGGACGCCCGCAGCGCCGCGAAGCGCACGCCGTCCGTGCCCTCGGCGAACAGGCCCGCGCCGGCGTCGACGTGCGGCGATTCGGGCAGCCCGGCCTCAGCGTTCCGCCGGATGTGCCGTGATGTGCCGTCAGGAGTCTGCGGTGCCGTCGTGGTTGGTCGCGCGGTTCGCCGCGCGCCTTCGGGGCGCGCCGAAGCCGGCCCGGGCGCTGATCAGGCGGTCGTCAGTTCCTCGTACCGCGCCAGCAGCCCGTCGGCCGCCTCCCGGCCCGCGGGCAGCAGCGGTGCGCGCACCGGGCCCGCGGGCAGGCCGAGCCGGGCGAGGAGGGCCTTGGCGGTGACCGTGCCGGGCAGGCCCGCGCCCATCATCGCCTCGATCAACGGCGTGGCGCGCAGCTGGAGTTCGGTCGCCCGGGCGGTGTCGCCCGCGTCGAAGGCGTCGAGGATCGCGGCGATCCGGCCGGGTACGGCGTTCGCGACCGTGCTCACGCAGCCCGCCGCGCCGACCGCGTACAGCGCCAGCATATGCTCGTCGCAGCCCGCGTAGAACGCCAGGTCCGTGCCTGCCAGCACCTTCTGGGCGCCGAGGAAATCGTAGGAGCAGTCCTTGACGGCCACGATCCGCGGATGCCCGGCGAGGCGGATCATCGTCTCCGGCTCGATCCGGGTACCGGTGCGGCCCGGAATGTCGTACAGCATCACGGGCAGCTCACTCGCGTCGGCGACCGCGCGGAAGTGCGCCTCCACCGCCTGCTGGGGCGGCCTGCTGTAGTACGGAGTCACCACCAGCACGCCGTCGGCGCCCGCCCGCCCGGCCGCCAGGGCCAGCTCGACGGTGTGCCGGGTGTCCGCGCTGCCCACGCCCGCGACCAGGGGCACCCCCTCGCCGACCGCCTCCCGTACGGCCGCGACCAGCTCCGCCTTCTCCGCGTCCGTGGTGGTGGGCGATTCGCCCGTGGTGCCGTTCAGCACCAGACCGTCGCAGCCCTCGGCCACCAGCCACGCGGCCAGCTTCCGGGCACCGTCCAGGTCGAGGGCTCCCTCCTCGGTGAACGGCGTGATCATCGCGCAGAGAGCGCGGCCGAAGGGGCGGACGGCGGTGGTGCGTGAGGTCCTCATGGGAGTAGTCTCGGCGCCGCATCCGTGAAGCTCTACTTAATTCTTCTACGAGGTATCGCTAAGTATTGCTGATGCGTCGGGGCGGCGGCCGAAGGTCCTGTGTCCAACTCGGCCCCTCATGGGTCACTATGGCCGGAGGGTCACCGACGTTCGTCATGGGAGGCACCATGAAGCTCGGCAAGGCACTGGCCACGGGAGTCGCCGAGGAGCGGCCGCTCGTCGACGAGGAGCAGACCCCGCTCCCCGAGGAGACCGCCCGCACCGAACCGGCCGAGCCGGCCCGCGAAGAGGTCCCGGCCGCCCGATGAGGCTCCGGCTCCCGGCGGAACGCCCGACGGAGCCGCCGACCGGATACAAGATCGCCCACCCGGTGCTGTCCCAGGACGGCACCCGGGCCGGGTTCACCGGTGTCTCGCTCGGCGGCGCGCTGCCGTACGCCGTACTCGACGACGCCTCCTGCGTCTACGGCCGCCGGCACCGCCCGCCGGCCCGGCTGTGCGACTGCGGCTTCCACTGCGTCCACGACCGCGGTGCCGCCGAGGCCATGCTGTGCACCGCCGAGCACCGCACCGCCCTGCTCCTGGAGGTCTCCGTGCTCGGCGCCTACATCCGCTTCGAGCGCGGCTTCCGCTACGCCCGGCAGCGGGTGCGCACGGCCACCGCGGGACCGTGCGCCTGCGGCGCCACCGCCGTCGCGCTCGCCGACGCCGGCTGGGGCAGACCCGGCTGGCGGGCCCTCGCCCCCGTCTGCGGCGACTGTGTGCGCGGCAGTGCGTCCGTCTCGCTCGCCGGCTTCGCCGGGCTGGCCGGGCAGGGGCTGCGGGTCGCGGCGCGGGGCGGCGGTACGGCACTCCCGTCCGCCGAGTTGGCGTACGGCGCAGAGCCGGGCGTGCCCGAACTCGTCGCGGAGGCCGCGCTGTTGCAGGCTCGGCTCGACTGGTTCCAGAGCCAGCTCGCGCGGCTGGGTGAGCGCGGGAACGGGAGCGCGGAGCGGGGCTGACGGGCTTCGGGCCGGGTACCCGGGTGTTGGGTGCGGATGCCTGCGGCGGCCCGTGCGGGTGCGTCGTGGCCGGGGTCGCGCCTACGGTGGGTTGTGAGTCGGTGCCGCGCCAGGCGGTGTCCGTCCTCGGTCCGGCGGGCTGTTCGTCGCGTGGTGCGGGGAGGTTTCGCCGCCCGCCGCGGGCGGACACTGCTCGCCACGACCCCTCCCCGCCGTGCGCGACCTCAGGAGGCATCACGCTCAGCGCTCCAGCGATCAGGGAAAGGGCACACCGATGAAGCACAGGATTCCGCACGGCTCGGGCGCCAAGGGTCCCGACGAGCTGCGGCAGCAGATCGAGCACACCAGGCACCAACTCGGCCACACCGTCGCGCAGTTGGTCGGCAAGGCCGATGTGAAGGGCCGGGCACGGGTGCGGGCCGCCGACCTGAGGGACAAGGCCGGCGCCATGACCGTACAGCTGCGGGTGAGCGCGGCCCACGCCGGCCACGGCATGCAGGACAGGGCCGCCAAGGCCGGTCACGTCGTGCAGGGCAGGGCGGCCCGGGCGGGTCACACGGTGCAGGGCAAGGCCACACAGGTGGGGCACGCGCTGCAGGGGCGGGCCGTGCAGGCCGGGCATACGGCGCAGGGCCGGGCGAGTCGCGCCGGGCACGTGGTGCAGGAACGGGCCGGACGTCATCCGGGGCCGGTTCTCGCCGTGGGCGTGCTGGGCGCGGCCGCGGTGGCGGCGGGCGTCGCCCGGCGCAGGCGGCGCCACTGAGATCGACCGCCCGAGCGGCGGTGGCTCGACATCACCCTCGTACCGAAGATCAGATCCGTCTGGACAAAATAATTTTTCGGTGCGAGGGTGGGCGCATGCTGGACGTGACCGTGATCGAGGACCCCGAGGCGGCGGCCGTGTCGCTGGACCCCATCCGGGCCCGGCTGCTCGCCGAGCTGGCCGCCGAGCCCGCGTCGGCGGCGATGCTGGCCGGCAAGGTCGGACTGCCCCGGCAGAAGGTGAACTACCACCTCAAGGCGCTGGAGCGGCACGGCCTGGTCGAGCTGGCCGGAGAGCGCCGCAAGGGCAATGTCACCGAGCGGCTGATGCGCGCGACCGCCGCGTCGTACGTCATCTCGCCGGCCGCCCTGCCCGCCGTGCAGCCGGACCCGGACCGCTTCCGCGACCAGCTCTCCGCGCGCTGGCTGCTCGCGCTCGGCGCCCGCCTGGTGCGGGACGTCGGCGCGCTGATCACCGGCGCCGCCAAGGCCAGGAAGCGGCTGGCGACCTATGCCCTCGACGGCCAGGTCCGGTTCGCCTCCGCCGCCGACCGCGCGGCCTTCGTGCAGGAGCTGACGGCGGGCGTGAGCGCCTTGATCCGCAAGTACGACGCCCCGGATGCCGAGGGCGGCAGGGATCACCGGATCGTCGTCGCCCTCCATCCCACGGTCAAGGAACAGCCCGCCCCCGCACTGGATCAGTGAGAAAGAGCCCCGCCATGTCCAAGGAATTCGAGATCGTCCGCGAGTTCGAGGTCGACGTCCCGCCCGAGAAGGTCTGGGAGGCCGTCACCACCGGCACCGGTGGCTATCTGTGGCCCATGGACCCGCCCGAGCCCAGGGAGGGCGGCAAGGGCCCCTTCGGATCCACCGTCACCGCCTGGGACCCGCCCCACCGCTACACCAACCGCAGCGAGGACGTCGGCTTCCCGACCCAGACCGCCAACCAGCTCGACTACACCATCGAGCCCCGCGACGAGGGCCGCCGCGCCTGGGTGCGCTATGTCCACAGCGGCATCTTCACGGACGACTGGAACAACCAGTACGACGGCGCGAGCAAGCACACCAACTTCTATCTGCACACCCTGTGCGAGTACCTGACGCACTTCGCACCCCGCCCGGTCGTCTTCGCCCAGCTGCAGGGCCCCGCCGCCTCGCAGAACCCGAGGGCGCTGGCCGCCGTCGGGCACGCCCTCGGCCTGGCGGACGACACGGCGGCGGGGACGAAGACCGGCGTGCGGGGACCCGGCGGGCGGACCCTGGACGCCGTACTCGACTACCGCAACCCGTACTTCATCGGGCTGCGCACCGACGGCGCGCTCATCCGCTTCTTCGGGCGCGGCCACTGGGGCGCCCCCCTCGGCATCAGCATCCACGACTTCGCGCCGGACGCCGACGCCGAGGCGAACGAGAGCGCCTGGCAGGACTGGCTGAACGGGGTGTTCAGCCAGTCCTGAACGGGAGTTACGGGCGCAAGCGCAGCACCTGCGGGTCGTGGTCGCTGATCTGGTCGTCGAACTCGGCGTTGATGTGCACGCTGTCGTACTCGAAGTCGCAGCCGCGCCGGATCGCGGGGCTGATCAGGATCTGGTCCAGGACCTGCTCGTTGCCCTGGTAGTCGTAGGTGTAACGCTCGCTCTTCGGCAGCGACTTGATCGCCGACCACAGCTCGCCGTCACCCTCGAGGATCTTCGCGGTGCCGGAGAACTCGAAGTCGTTCATGTCGCCGAGCGCGATGACGTCCGCGTTCCGCTGGACCTTCAGGATGTCCTTGACGAAGGCGTTCACCGCGGTCGCCTGTGCGTGGCGCTGGATCTCCGAGCTGCGCGTGGGCGGCTGGTACTGCGAGGTCAGGCCCTGGTCGCCGCCCTTGGAGACCAGGTGGTTGGCGATCACGAAGACGGTCTTGCCGCGGAAGACGAACTCGCCGGCCAGCGGCTTGCGGCTGTCCTTCCAGGCCGCGTTCGCCGGGTCGATCCGGCCGGGGGAGACCGTCAGTTCGGCCTTGCCGTTCTCCTTGGTGACGCCGACCGCGGTGGTGGAGTCGCCGCCCGGCCGGTCCACGAAGGACACCCGCTCGGGGTTGAACAGGAACACCTGGCGGATGTTGCCGCCCGGCTCGCCGCCGTCCTGGTCGTTGACCGGGTTGATCGAGCGCCAGTCGTACTTCGGGCCGCCCGCCGCGACGATCGCGTCGATCAGCTTGTTCACGGTGACGCTCGCGTCGACCGTGCCGTCGTCCGTGGCACCGTTGTTGTCCTGGATCTCCTCCAGGGACACGATGTCCGGCGACTGCAGGTTGTTCACGATCGCGGCGGCGTGCTGGTCGAACGTGTTGTCCGACGGGTCGAGGTTCTCGACGTTGTAGGTGGCCACCGCCAGCTCGCGGCCCGACTGCCTGCGGGTCGTCTCGCGCTCCAGGCCGCCGCTCCTCAGCGTGCCGAGCTTGCTCGCGACCAGGGTGTAGCCGCCGAACTGGTTGAAGTCCAGCGGGCCGGTGGTGGTGCCCTCCAGGGTGTCGCCGACGTTCGCCTTCGGGAAGTCGGCGGTCGAGCCCAGCGACTGGATCTGCAGCCGGCCGGTGTTCTGCGAGTCGTAGGAGCCGTAGACCGTGCCGCCGCGGCGGCTCCGGTGCTCCCAGGGCTTCACCGTGACCCACAGCTCGCTGTACGGGTCGGTGCGGCCGACCACGCGGGTGTCCTCGACCTGGACGTTCATGCCCTCCAGGGACTCGTAGTAGTCCAGGGCGTACGCCGACGGGTCCAGGGTCAGGCCGTTGACCGAACCGCCGGCGGCGGTGTCGCCCTCCGGCGCGTACTCGTCCGGCACCGAGTCCTCGTCGATCACGACCGGCGCCGGGACCGCGTTGCCGGTGGAGACCGTCGTGATCGTCGGCTTGGTGATCTCCGTGACCGACTGGTTGCCGGAGGAGGCGCCGCCCGGGACGTACTCCGAGACCGTGCCGGTCACCGTCACCGAGTCGCCGGCCGCGACCTTGGGCGCGGAGCCGGTGAAGACGAAGACACCCTCGCTGGTGGCCGGATTGTCGTCCGGGTTCGGATCCTGCATCCAGAAACCTCTGGAGGAGCCGTAGGTGCGCGTGGCCGTGACGATGCCGGGAACGTCCGTCACCTTCTGGCCCGCGAACGGCGATATTCGGGTGGTGCCCTGAATGTCGTGGATACGCACCGAGTCGGCGTGCGCGGGCGAGGTGAGGACGACGGCGGACGCCGCGCTGCAGACGGCGGCGACGGTGAGCGCGGCGAGGCGCGCGGAAGACCTGCTCGGCAAGGGATCCCTCCGGGGACGTGACGATGCGCCGGGACGAGGGTGGTACGGGAGCGTGGAGGACTCGTAGCCCTCTGTGACACGCGTAGAGCCGAGTGAACAGTTGTCCCCCCAACTTCTACGCGCGTCAATCTCCTGCCTGGCAACGGGAGTTGTCAAGGTTTCGGCCATGTACGGTGGCCGTCGGGGAGATGAACCGGGCGGCATGGGTGGAAATCCGTCTAGGCTGAGCGGCTGAGCCCGTTCACGGTCCGAGGAGAACCAGCCGATGCCAGACAGCTCCCCCCTGCCGCCCGTACGGCTGCGCCCCGAAGCGGAGCTGGCACACGCCGCGCTGTCCACTCCGCTGCTCTCCCGCGCCGCCCGCCTCGCCCGCTGGGCCGGGCCCGACACCCGCGTGGACGCCGGCGGCGGACTGGTCGAGGAGCAGCTTCCGGCCGCCGCCGAAGTGCTCGGACTGAGCGACGACGACGCCGCCGCGTACGCCGCCGAGGCCTGGCGGGTCGCCGTGGACACCGGACTGGTCGAGATCGTCGACGAGGAGGCCGGGACGGTCCGGGCCGGCGAGGAGCTGAAGCTGCTCACCGGGGGCGCCCCGGCCGATGTGCTCGCCGTGTGGCTCACCGCGCTGGAGACCGTCATCGCCGACGCGAGCGTCCCCGACCTGGACGACCTGGTCGACACCCTGGACGAGGGCGGCGAGATCGATTTCGCGTCACTCGACTGGGATCCCGAGGCCGAGGCGGAGTTCCTGGACGGCGTCCTCGGCAACCTCTATCTGCTGACGGTGAGTGAGGACGGCCCCGGCGAGGGCCCGGTCCCGCTGCCCGCCCTCGCCGCCTCCATGATCGTCCCCGACGACATGGGCGAGCCCACCAACGACGTCCTGGAGCAGGTCTCCGACGCGATGATGCGGCTCGACGACCAGTTCCGGGTGCTGGAGCCGGTCGGGCTCGTGGAGTACCAGCCGGTCGACGAGGCGCTGATGGCCGACGCCGAGGAGGAGCCCGCGGCGTCGCCGGACGACACCGACGTCACCCGGTACGGCATGGTCCGGCTCACCCCGCTCGGTGCGTACGGGCTGCGGGCGCGGCTGCTGGAGGCCGGGCTCCAGGCGCCGGCCGTCGGGGACCTCGCCGACAAGGGCGCGGACGCGCTGCTCGACGCCACGGCCGGGTTCGGCCAGGCGGCTGCCCGGGCCGAGACCGAGCAGTGGCTCGCGCGCCGCGAACCCCTCGCCGCGGCACGGGAGTTGCTGGCGGCGGCACGGGGTGCGGACGCGGGCGCGCCGCTGCGCCGACTGCGCTGCCAGCAGGCCCTGTCCCTGATCGGCACGGAGGCCGAGCCGGCGCTGCGGGAGGTGCTGGACGACCCGGAACTGGGCGGCCTGGCCCGGGTGTGGCTCAGCGAACGGGGCGCGGCGGGGGTGCCGGCGCCGTCCGAGGAGCTGGTGTTCTGGCTGACCATCGACACGGTGGCCGCGCAGCTGGCGGCCGAGGGCAACTCCGCGGAGCTGCAGGCGCTGGTGGAGGGGCTGGCCGCGCAGCACAGCGGGTTCTTCTCCGCGGCCTGGCGGGTGGAGCACCCGGCCACGGCCGATGTGCTGGAGGCGATGGGGCGGCTGCATCCGGACAAGAAGGTGGCGAAGGAGGCGCGGAAGGCCGCGTTCAAGGCGAGGTCGGCGCACGGCGGTTGAGGGCTCCTTGGGTCGGCCATGGGGTGGTGCATACGGATTCTTGAACAAGGGCATCTGGAGTGACCCGGCGTTCAACTGCCGTTCAGGGTGTGGCGGGAGCGTGTGCGCCGAACCGAGGTCCGCCCCTCCACGGCACTCCGACCGTCTCAGGAGACACACCATGTCGCTCACCCGCAGGGACTTCGCCAGAAAATCCGCGATCACCGGTGCCGGGGTCGCCCTGGCGGGCAGCGTCGGCGTCCTCGCCACCGCGCCCAACGCCCTCGCCGCGACCGACATCGACACCGCCGGGGCGGAGGAACCGGCCCACAGCGGCCACCACGGCGTCGGCTACGGCCCGCTGGTCCCCGACCCGGACGGCATCCTCGCCCTGCCGGCGGGCTTCACGTACAAGATCGTCACCTACAGCGGCAGGACCAGGCTGGAGTCCGGCGAGTTCACCCCCTCCCACCACGACGGCACCGCCGCCTTCGAGGGCCCCCGCGGCACGACCCTCCTCGTCAACAACCACGAGCTCGCCGGCGCCCGCGCCCAGTGGCCGCACCCGGTGCCGCCGACCGAGGGGCTCGTCTACGACCCGGCGGCGGCCGGCGGCTGCACCGTCGTCGAGGTCCGCCGCGGCGGCGAGGTCGCCGAATGGGTCGGCATCGCCGGCACCGCCACCAACTGCGCGGGCGGCAGCACCCCGTGGGGCACCTGGCTGACCTGCGAGGAAACCGAGGACAAGGCCGGCACACACGGCTTCACCAAGGACCACGGCTATGTCTTCGAGGTCGACCCCGAGGACCGCCGGGCCAACCGCGACCCCAGGCCCGTCAAGGCCCTGGGCCGCTACGCCCACGAGGCCGTCGTCGTCGACCCCAGGCGCGGCCACCTCTACCTGACCGAGGACGCGGCCGGCCCCAACGGCCTGCTCTACCGCTGGACCCCGCCGGAGGGCTTCCGCCACGGCCGCGGCGAGCTGCGCACCCTCGCCGACGACGCGGGCCGGCTCCAGGCCTTCAGGTGCTTCGACTCCGGCGGAAGGTTCGTCGACGACCTGTCCCGCGCCACGAGGATCGGCACGGTCTACGGCGTCGACTGGGTGGACGTCCCCGACCGCGACGCGAGGACCGTGTCGGTGCGCAAGCAGTTCACCGACGGCCAGGTCACCCGCGCCCGCAAGCTGGAGGGCATGTGGTGGGGCGACGGCGGCGCCTACATCGTCTCCTCCTACGCCCGCGCGGAGAGCCCGGTCCAGCACGACGGCCAGGTCTGGTTCTACGACCCGCGGCGCCGCACGCTGACCCTCAAGGTCCTGCTCGGCATGAACCCGGACCCGGGCCGGGACGGCGCCTTCGACGGCCCCGACAACATCACCGTCTCCCCGTACGGCGGCCTGGTCATCGCCGAGGACGGCGAGGGCGTCCAGCACCTGTTCGGCGCCACCGAGAGCGGCCGCACCTACCCGATCGCCCGCAACGAACTCAACACGGGCACCGAAGCGGAGCCGGAATACAGCGAGTTCACCGGCGTCACTTTCTCCCCCGACGGCCGGACCCTGTTCGCCAACATCCAGACACCCGGCATCATGCTCGCGATCACGGGGCCGTGGAAGCGGCAGCGGCGTTAGGACACGGATTCGCCGAACGGGTGACTCGAGCTCGATTCGTCGAAGTACGCGCACGCTGTTCCGGTCGGCGTGCCCGGCCCTTATATCTCACGTTACTACGATCCGTGCGTCTATTCTCACGCTGAGTAGTTCTACCATCACACTCAGATGAGAAAGGGCACACACATGCGCACGTTTCAGCGCGCCGCGCTCGTGGCGGCGGTGGTCGCGGGACTGTCCACCCTGGGCGCCGGCGTCGGCTTCGCCGAGGGCACCGACGGTCCGCACGAGGTCTCCGCCGTGGCTTCCGCGCACGCCACCGCGGTGGTCACGTGGGGCGCCCCGCACAGCGAGGAGCATTCGAGGCCGGGCCACGAGCCCGAGGAGTCGAAGCCGGGGCATGAGCATCACGGCTCGAAACCCTGTCACAAACACGAGGAGCCGAAGCCCTGTCACAAGCACCACAAGTGCAAGCACCATCACAAGCGGTGCAAGCGCGACCACGAGCGCGCGGCTGAACGCTTCTCCGACGCCTGGGCGGACGTGAACGCCTCGGAGGCGTGAGGAGCCGGACCATGCGGCCGGGACGGTGAGCCACCCGCCGGAGACCAGGCACGGCGGCCGTCGGGGGGCGGGGCCATGATGGCGATATGCCCCGCCCCCCGACGCCCCGCCCGGCCGCCGCCCCCGGCCGCCTGGAGTCGGCCCCGACGCCCCGGACCGCCGTGGCGTGGCTGCCCCCGGCCGGACTGTGGCCCGCCATCCAGGGCATCCGCGCCGAGCACGACCCGCAGATCCGCCGCTGGCCGCCCCATGTGAACCTGATCTTCGGCTTCGTACCGGAGGAGGACTTCCCGGCGGCGTTCCCGCTGCTGGCCGCCGCGGCCGCGCAGTGCGAGCCCTTCGGCATCCGGCTCGGCGGGGTCCGCTTCTTCCGCCACCGGTCCTACTCCACCGTGTGGCTCGACCCCGCGGCGGCCGGCGCCGCGCCCTGGACGGAGCTCCGGCGCGTGCTGGCGGAGCCCTTCCCGTCCTGCACGGACCGCTTCCCGCGTTTCACCCCGCACCTCTCGCTCGGCCGCACCCGCGCCCCGCGTGTGCTCGCCGCCGAATGCGCCGCCCGGCTCGGCGTACTGCATGCGCGCGTGGCCGAGATCGCGGTGCTGTCCCGCCGTGACGACGGCCCGATGCGGACGCGTGCCACGATCGGCCTGGGCACCGGCGCGGTACGCCGCCATCTCGGACCGGACCCGGCCACCGGCGGGTACGAGCCCCCGGAACCGCACTGACCGGGGGGCGTCCCGATAGGATTCGGGGAGAATCCCCGGTCCGCGAGGAGTGTCTGGATGCCGCAGGTCAGGCCCATGCGCGCGGACGCCCGGCGCAACTATGAGCGGCTGCTGAAGGTCGCGGCGGAGGCCTTCGCCGAGCACGGGGAGAACGCGTCACTGGACGACATCGCCAAGCGAGCGGGCGTCGGCTCCGGCACGCTCTACCGGCACTTCCCGACCCGGCAGGCGCTGCTGGAGGCCGCGTACGTGGACCGGATCGAGGCCATGGCGGCCCGGGCCGACGAGCTCGCCGCCGAACTGCCGCCCGGTGAGGCGCTGGTGGAGTGGCTGGGCGAGGTGGGTGTCGGGGCGATCCAGGTGCGCGGCCTGAAGGCCCTCCTGGGTTCGGCCGTCACCGACGGCAGCTCCCTCGCGGCCACGGCCTGCGGCACCCGGATGAAGGACGCGGCACGGCGGCTGGTGGAGGCGGCCCAGCGGGAGGGCAGCCTGCGGGAGGACGTCGAGCCGATCGAGGTCCTGCGCCTCGCACATGGCGTGGCGTCCGCGTCGGAACTCGCGGACGGGCAGGGGAGGCAGATCCGCCGCTACCTGTCCCTGCTGACGGAGGGACTGCGGCCGGACGGCACGGCCCGGGAACCGGGCGCCCCCTGACGGACGGGGGCGCCACCGGCTCTCGTACGGCCGGGTACGACCGTCTACAGGGCCCGCGCCCCCGGCTCCACCATGTTTCTCACCGTGCGGGCCTTGACGAAGTCGCCCAGAGCCGTCATGTCCCACTCGCCGGAGAACTGGCGGACGAGCTTGGCCATCATCACGCCCGTCTGGGGCTCGGCGTGGGTGAGGTCGAAGCGGACCAGTTCCTCGTCGGTGGTGGCGTCCACCAGGCGGCAGTAGGCCTTGGCGACCTCGGTGAACTTCTGGCCGGAGAAGGAGTTGACCGTGAAGACCAGACCGGTGATCTCCTGGGGCACGCGGCCGAGGTCGACCGTGATCACCTCGTCGTCGCCCGCGCCCTCGCCGGTGAGGTTGTCGCCGGAGTGCTTGATCGCGCCGTTCAGGATCGTCAGCTTGCCGAAGTAGCAGCTGTCGACGTGGTTGCGCTGCGGGCCGTAGGCGATGACCGAGGCGTCCAGGTCGATGTCCGCGCCGCGGAACGCCGGCTCCCAGCCGAGCCCCATCCTGACCTGGGCGAGCAGCGGGCGGCCGCCCTTGACGAGGGACACGGTCTGGTTCTTCCGGAGGCTGACCCGGCCCTTGTCGAGGTTGATCTTCCCGGCGCCCGGAGCGGGCGCGGGCGGGACCGGGGGAGGGGACGCCGGCGGGGCGGGCGGGGTGACCGGCGTCTGCACGGTGGGCGCCGGCGGGGCCACCGGCTGCGGCGCAGTCGCCGGGGCCGCCGCCGGCTCCTCCACCGTCACGCCGAAGTCCGTCGCGATGCCGGCCAGCCCGTTGGCGTACCCCTGGCCGACCGCGCGGGCCTTCCAGGTGCCGCCCCGGCGGTAGATCTCCACGACGACCAGCGCCGTCTCCGCGCCGAGCTGGGGCGGGGTGAACGTGGCCAGCACCGCGCCGCCGTCCGCGTCGCGGATCGTGGCCGTCGGCTCGATGCCCTGGAAGGTCCGGCCGGCCGCGTCCGGGCTGGCCGTGACGACGATCTTCTCGATGTCCGGCGGGACGGCGGCGGTGTCGACCGTGATCGCGTCCGGCGCCGCACCGCCGCCGGGCGCATACGTCACGCCCGGCCCCGCCGGCTGGTTGTAGAAGATGAAGTCGTCGTCCGAGCGCACCTTGCCGTCGGCGGTGAGCAGCAGGCCCGACACGTCGAGCCGCACCGGAGCGGCGACGTCCACCGTCACGCGCGCGGCCGGAAGAGGGATGTTCGAGCCAGGGGTCATAGCTGTCATGCCGGGTGAACGAACAACACCGCTTTACCGTTCCCTTACCCGCGGAAACCCGTCGAACGGCCTGCCGGACGGCCTACGGCACCACCACGATCTTCCGCCCCACCCCGGCCGCGAACTGCTCCAGCGCCTGCGGGTACCGCGCCAGCGGGATCCGGTCGCTGATGAACACCTGCGGGTCCAGCACCCCGTTCGCGAACAGCTCGGCCGCCCGTTCGAAGCTGTGCAGCACCGCCATGGAGCCGGTGATGGTGATCTCCTGGTTGTAGATGCGGTACGGGTCGATCGTCACCCGGGTCGCGTAGTCGGCCACCCCGAACTGCAGGAACGTACCCGCCTTCGCCACCCGGCCCAGGCCGTCCTGGATCGCCGCCGCGTTGCCGGTCGCGTCCACCACGACGTCCCAGCCCTGCGGACGGTCCAGCTCGGCCGCGTTCGCGGCGGACGCCGAGACGCCCAGCCGTACGGCCGTCTCCAGGCGTGCCGGGTTCACGTCCACCACGTCCACACGGGCCGCGCCGGTCCGCTTGGCGAGCTCCAGCATCATCAGGCCCATGGTCCCCGAGCCGTAGATCAGGACATGCGCGCCCAGACGGGACTGCAGGACGTCGTAGCCGCGCACGGCGCAGGACAGCGGCTCGACCAGGGCCGCGTCCTCGGTGCGCACGTGGTCCGGCAGCTTGACGCAGTTCGCCACCGGCGCGACGGCGTACTGCGCCGCCCCGCCGGCCGTGGTCACGCCGATCGCGGCCCACCGTTCGCACAGGTTGTTGTGGCCGGTACGGCAGTAACGGCACTCGTAGCAGTACAGGGAGGGGTCGACGGCCACCCGGTCGCCGACCGCCACCTCGGTGACCTGGGTGCCGACGCCGACCACCTCGCCCGCGAACTCGTGGCCGGGGACGATCGGCAGCTTGGGCGCGAACTCGCCCTGGAGGATGTGCAGGTCGGTGCCGCACAGGCCGCAGGCGGCCACTTCCACGACGACCTCGCGCGGGCCGGGCGTCGGGTCCGGCACCTCGGTGACGACGGCGCGGCCCACGGACTCGATGACGGCGGCCTTCATTTCACGGCTCCCAACGACAGGCCCTGGACCAGCTTGTCCTGGGCGGCGAACCCCGCGGCGAGCACCGGCAGGGAGACGACGAGCGACGCGGCGCACACCTTGGCCAGGAACAGGCCCTGGCTGGTGATGAAGCCGGTCAGGAAGACGGGGGCGGTCTCGGCGACCACGCCCGTGAGGACTCGGGCGAAGAGCAGTTCGTTCCAGCTGAAGATGAAGCAGATCAGTGCGGTGGCGGCGATGCCGGGCAGGGCGATCGGGGCGACCACGCGCGCGAGGATGGTCGGCAGCCGGGCGCCGTCGATCTGCGCCGCCTCGATCACCGCCACCGGGACCTCGGCGAGGAACGACTGCATCATCCACACCGCGATCGGCAGGTTCATGGAGGTGTAGAGGATGACCAGGAGCCAGATGTTGTCGAGCGTCCCGGTGTTCTTCGCGAACAGGTAGACCGGCAGCAGGCCGGCCACCACCGGCAGCATCTTCGTGGACAGGAAGAAGAACAGGACGTCCGTCCACTTGCGGACCCGCCGGATCGACAGCGCGTACGCCGCCGGCAGGGCGAGGAGCAGCACGCAGATCGTCGACACCACGGACGCCACCGTGGAGTTGATCAGCGCCGGCCAGGGGCTCGCGCCGCCGCCCGACCCGAAGAACTCGCGGTAGCCGTCGAGGGTCAGGGAGGCGGCGAAGGACGGCGGGTTGGTCGCCGCGTCCGCCTCGGAGTGGAAGGACGTCAGCGCCATCCAGGCGATGGGCAGGAAGAACACGATCCCGACGAGCCAGGCCACGAGACCCAGGCCGTTACGGCGGAGCACGGCGTTCATGCGCGGGACACCTCCTCGCGGAACAGGGACGACACCACGCGCAGGGCGAAGGTCGCGATGATGATCGAGCCGATGACCACCAGGACGCCGGCGGCCGAGGCGAGGCCGTTCTCGTGGGCCTGGTAGAAGCTCTGGTAGACGGTGTAGGGCAGGTTGGCGGTGCCGAGGCCGCCGGACGTGATCGTGAAGACCGCGTCGAAGTTCTGGACGATGTAGATGGAGCCCAGCAAGGCGCCGAGTTCGAGGTAGCGGCGCAGGTGCGGCAGTGTCAGGTGGCGGAAGACCTGCCAGTCGTTCGCGCCGTCCACCCGCGCGGCCTCGATCTGCTCGGGGTCACGGCTCTGCAGCCCGGCGAGCAGGATCAGCATCATGAACGGCGTCCACTGCCACACCAGGGAGGCCTCGACCGCGAGCAGCGGGGTGTGGGAGATCCAGTCGGGCTGTGGGCCGCCCAAATAGTGCAACAACCCATTCAGCAGGCCGTATTCGGGGTTGTAGAGCACATGCTTCCAGAGCAGGGCCGCGGCCACCGGCACGACCAGGAAGGGTGCGATGAGGAGGGTGCGGACGATGCCCCGGCCGAGGAACTTCCGGTTCAGCAGCAGCGCGAGCGCCAGCCCGAGGACCAGGCTGACCAGCACCACCGTCACGGTGAGCAGCACGGTCGTCCAGACCGAGTGGCGCAGGTCCGCGTCCGTCAGGACCTGGCGGTAGTTGTCCAGGCCGGTGAAGTGGCGGGCCTTGGGGTAGAGGGCGTTCCAGTCGAAGAGGGAGATCACCAGCGTGGCCACGAACGGCAGCTGGGTCACCACGATCATGAAGACGAGGGCGGGCATGAGCGGGGCCCGGGTGGCCCAGGCGCGCAGGCGGGCGGAGGGCTGCCGCGTGGCGCGTACCGGTGTGGTCGCAAGGGGTGCTGTCGTCGCGGTCATCGTCCCTCGTACTCCTTGGAGATCTTCTCGGCGAGCGCCTGCGAGTGCCTCAGGGCCGAGTCGACGGACTGGCGTCCGGCGACGGCCGCGCTGATCTCCTGGGAGACCTTGGTGCCGAGGTCGGTGAACTCGGGGATGTCGACGAACTGGATGCCGGGCGCGGGGCGCGGCTGCACACCGGGATCACCGGGCCGGGCGCTCTCGATGGCCTGCTTCGTCATGTCCTGGAAGGCGGCGGCCGACGCGCGGTAGTCGGCGTTGGTGTACGTCGAGGCCCGCTTGCCCGCCGGGACGTTCGGCCAGCCGCTGATCCGGCCGACCAGCTGCTCGTACCCCTTGCCGGACGCCCAGGACACGAACTTCCAGGCCCTGTCCGGATTGCGGGAGGCCTTCTGGATGCCCCAGGCCCAGGTGTAGAGCCAGCCGGAGGACGAGGTCTTCTCCACGGGGGCGGGGGCGTAGCCGAGCTTGCCCTGGACGGGGGAGCCCTTCGCCTCCAGCAGGCCGGCCGCGGACGTGGCGTCGTACCACATGGCGACCTTGCCCTGGGTCATGTCGTTGAGGCACTCGGCGAAGCCGGACTGGGCGGCACCGGACTCGCCGTGCCTGCGCACCAGGTCGACATAGAACTTCGTCGCCTTCTCGAACTCGGGGGAGTCGAGGTGCGCCTTCCAGTTCTTGTCGAACCAGGTGCCGCCGAAGGTGTTCACCACCGTGGTCAGCGGCGCGATCATCTCGCCCCAGCCGGGCAGGCCGCGCAGACAGATGCCCTTCATGCCGGGCCTGGCGCCGTCCACCCGCGCGGCGAGGTCGGCGACCTGCGTCCACGTCGGGTGCGCGGGCATGGTCAGGCCCTTCGCCGCGAACACGTCCTTGCGGTACATCAGGAAGGACGACTCGCCGTAGAAGGGCTGGCCGTAGAGCTTGCCGTCGGAGGCGGTCAGGGACTGGCGCATGGGCCCCAGGACGTCCTGTTCGTCGTACGACGGGTCCTTCGCGACGTACGAGTTCATCTCGTGCAGCCAGCCGTTGCGGGCGTAGATGGGTATCTCGTAGTTGCTCAGGGTCGCCACGTCGTACTGCCCGGCCTGGTTGGCGAAGTCCTGGCTGATCTTGTCGCGGACGTCGTTCTCGGGCAGGACCGTGAAGTTGACCTTGATGCCGGTCTCTTCGGTGAAGCGGGGGGCGAGCTTCTGCAGCTCGGTCATCTGGGGGTTGTTGACCATCAACACGTTGATGGAGTCGCCGCCACCGGTCCCGCCCGCGCCGACCCAGCAGCCGGAGAGCAGCGGGGCGAGCAGCGTCCCTGCGGCGGCCATGGCGAGCGTGGCTCGCGGCCTCCGTCGGCTCTGGGTTCGCATGGATCGCTCCTGAAGATATCGGGATATAAAGGGCACTTGGCGGTGTGGAACGCCTCTGGAAGGAGTGAGTCGGTCTTTCAGACCCGGATGACCTGCGGGCCCAGCAGGGAGTAGCGGTGGGCCTCGGAGGCCGGGAGCTGGGTGCTCGTCACGATCGTCTCCAGCGCGCCGACCTCGGCGAACCGGCAGAAGCTGACCGCGCCGAACTTGGTGTGCACGCCCGCGAAGACGGTGCGGCGCGCGGCCCGTATCGCCTGCGCCTTGACCTCGCTGACCGCCGGGTCGGGGGTGGTGAGGCCGTGCTCGCGGGAGATGCCGTTGGCTCCGATGTAGGCGAGGTCGATGACGAAGCCGGCGAGCATCTTCGTGGTCCAGTGGTCGACGGTGGCCAGCGTGCCGGCCCGGACCCGGCCGCCGAGGAGCAGGACCTGGATCTGCTCGGCCTCCGCCAGGGCGCCCGCGACCGGCAGGGACGCGGTGACCACGGTCAGCGCCCGGTCGGCGGGCAGGGCCTCGGCGATGAGCTGCGGGGTGAAGCCCTCGTCCACGAAGACCGTCTCCGCGTCCCCGAGCAGCTCGGCCGAGGCGGCCGCGATCCGGCGCTTCTCGGGCACGTGGCTGGTGGCGCGGAAGGCGAGCGTCGTCTCGAAGCCCGCGCTCTCCACCGGATAGGCGCCGCCGTGCGTACGACGGACCAGCCCGTGGTCCTCCAGGGCACGCAGATCGCGCCGGACGGTCTCCTTGGCCACGCCCAGCTCGGCGGCGAGCGCGGTGACGTCGACCGAGCCGGCGGCGCGCGCCGCCCGCACGATCGCGCGCTGGCGTTCTTCCGCCGTCCCTGTGCCCATGTCGTCACCCACCTTCCCGCGGAACCGCCCGTTCGGGCCCATGGGGGAAGTTCTACAGCGGGCGTGCGGCACTGACCAGGCCTGTTGCGGGCCCGATACTGCCCGCTTGTGCCCGTTCACCGAGGGCGGTGCCCGGCGCGGACCTGCGCGGCCGTGCCCGGCGGGGTGGGAGCGGGCGCCTCGGATGCCCGAATGCGGCGGCGGACGGGCCCGTTCGGTGTCCGCACGCGCGCGTGGACGATTGTTTCGAGCCGCCGGGGCTCTTTCGGCCGCAGCCTCTCCGGGGCCTCCCGCCCCGGCCTCGGCTCCGTGCCGCCCGGCGGCCGGGGCCGCAGCCGTCGCTGCGCGGCACCTGCCGGGCGTCGGGGTGTGGTGGGTGTGGCCGTCGCGTCGGCCGTCCTCCGTCGGGTTTGCGGGCCGGTGGGGGTTTGCCGTGTGTCCGGGTTCGGTGGCCTTTGCCGGGCGGGGTCATGGCGGGTGTGGCCGGGAGGGGGGGGCGCCGGGGCTGTGGGCCGTGTGGGTGCTGCTCGTGGGGTCCGGCCGATCGGTGTCGTTGCCGGGGGCCTGCCGGGCGTCGGGGTGTGGTGGGTGTGGCCGTCGCGTCGGCCGTCCTCCGTCGGGTTTGCGGGCCGGTGGGGGGTGCCGTGTGTCCGGGTTCGGTGGCCTTTGCCGGGCGGGGGCACGGCGGGTATGGCCGGGAGGGGGCGCCGGGGCTGTGGGCCGTGTGGGTGCTGCTCGTGGGGTCCGGCCGATCGGTGTCGTTGCCGGGGGCCTGCCGGGCGTCGGGGTGTGGTGGGTGTGGCCGTCGCGTCGGCCGTCCTCCGTCGGGTTTGCGGGCGGGTGGGGGTTGCCGTGTGTCCGGGTTCGGTGGCTTTCGCCGGGCGGGGGCACGGCGGGTATGGCCGGGAGGGGGCGCCGGGGCTGTGGGCCGTGTGGGTGCTGCTCGTGGGGTCCGGCCGATCGGTGTCGTTGCCGGGGGCCTGCCGGGCGTCGGGGTGTGGTGGGTGTGGCCGTCGCGTCGGCCGTCCTCCGTCGGGGCTTGCGGGCGGGTGGGGGTTGCCGTGTGTCCGGGTTCGGTGGCCTTTGCCGGGCGGGGGCACGGCGGGTATGGCCGGGAGGGGGGCGCCGGGGCTGGGCGCCGTGCGGGTGGTGCCCGTGGGGTCCGGCCGACGGTGTTCGCGCCGGGAGGCGACTGCTGGGCGGCCCGGCCCGGCCCGGCTCGGCCCGGCCCGGCTCGGCGCAGGGGCGAGGGGAGGTTCGTCGTTGTCCCGGGTGCACCGGTGGCCGCCGTGGGGACAGGCCCCGGTGCGGCGGCGGGACAGGGCCGTCACCCCGGTGCCGGCCGGCCTGGCGGCACGGCGTCCCGTCCGGCAGGCTCAGTACGGCCAGATCGGAGGGTCGTTCACGAAGTGCCCGCCCAGGTGGCTGTGCGCCGGGTTGCCCGGGTCCAGCTCGCCCTGCTCGGCGATCAGCTTCTCGGCGTACGGCTCGGAGTCGTCCTGCGGCTCGTAGCCGAGCGCCCGCGCGGTGGTCAGGTCCCACCACAGCCGGGTGTTGGCGGAGGAGCCGTAGACGACGGTGTGGCCGACCTCCTCGGCGGTCAGGGCCGCGTGGAAGAGGCGGGCGCCGTCGGCCGGGCTCATCCACACCGAGAGCATGCGCACGCTGGTCGGCTCCGGGAAGCAGGAGCCGATGCGCACGGAGACGGTCTCCATGCCGTGCTTGTCCCAGTACAGCTGGGCGAGGTCCTCGCCGAAGGACTTGGACAGGCCGTAGAAGGTGTCCGGGCGGCGCGGGGTGCCGACCGGGATCAGCGGCTCACCCGGGCGCGGGGCCGGGGTGAAGCCGACGGCGTGGTTGGAGGAGGCGAAGACGATCCGGGGCACGCCCTCCTGGCGGGCTGCCTCGTAGAGGTTGTAGGTGCCCTCGATGTTGGACTTGAGGATCTTCCCGAAGGGGGCCTCCAGGGAGATGCCCGCGAGGTGCAGGACCGCGTCCACGCCCCGTACGGCCTCGCGCAGGGCCCCCGTGTCGGCGAGGTCGGCGGTGATCGCGTCCGGCGCGTCCTCGACGGGGCGCACGTCGAACAGGCGCAGCGTGTACCCGTACGGCGGCAGCAGGGACCGCATCAGGGTGCCGAGCCCGCCGGCGGCGCCGGTGAGCAGAACGGTGCGGGGAGCGGGCATCGGCACTTCTCCTTGTGGCCGTTATTCACATACGTGGACACGCTAGAGAGCTTCGCCGCGCACCGTCAAGTGTGGCGTGAAGTCGGCGAATTCGCTCCGGGTGTTGCGAGTTTGCCTGCTTGACCTGCCATAAGGAGGCCCCGTAGCGTGGTCGCGTTCAGAAATATGGACGTGGATCAGAAACATGCACCGGTGTGTCCCAAGGGAGAGCCCGTGACGCCAGCCCCTCTCACCGAACGGCTCGACGAACCGAGCGGGCCCCTCTTCTTCCCCGTCACGGCCTACGGCCCCGACGGCTCGCTCGACCTCGACGTGTTCCGCACCCACGTCCGCCGCGGTGTCGCCGCCGGTGCCGCCGCCGTGTTCGCCTGCTGCGGCACCGGGGAGTTCCACGCGCTGCTGCCGGAGGAGTTCGAGGCCTGCGTCCGGGTGGCGGTGGAGGCGGCCGAGGGACGCGTCCCGGTGGTCGCGGGCGCCGGCTACGGCACCGCGCTCGCCGTCCGCTACGCCCGTCTCGCCGAGCAGGCCGGCGCCGACGGCCTCCTCGCCATGCCGCCGTACCTCGTGCTCGCCGGTCAGGAGGGCCTGCTGCGGCACTACCGGGAGGTCGCCGCGGCCACCGGCCTGCCGGTGATCGTCTACCAGCGCGACAACGCCGTCTTCGCCCCGCGGACGGTGGTCGAACTCGCCCGCACCGACGGGATCATCGGCCTCAAGGACGGCCTCGGCGACCTCGACCTGATGCAGCGGATCATCAGCGCCGTACGCACCGAAGTCCCCGGCGGCTTCCTGTACTTCAACGGCCTGCCCACCGCCGAGCAGACCCAGCTCGCCTATCACGCCCTCGGCGTCACCCTGTACTCCTCGGCCGTCTTCTGCTTCGCCCCCGAGATCGCCCTCGCCTACCACCGGGCCCTGACCGCGGGCGACACCGCGACCCTGCGGCGCCTCCTGGACGGCTTCTACCGCCCGTTCGTGGAACTGCGCGCCCAGGGCCGCGGTTACGCCGTCTCGCTCGTCAAGGCGGGCGTACGGCTGCGCGGCCTGGACGTCGGCGAGGTCCGGCCCCCGCTGCACGAGCCGGCGGAGGACCACGTCAAACAGCTCGCCCAGCTGATCGAGCGGGGCTACGCGCTGCTGGAGGAGGACGCGTGAGCGAGCGTCGGCACGGCTCGGACGGGGGACGCGTGAGCGAGCGTCCGTGCGGCTCGGAGGAGGGCGTGTGAAGGCGTCGGCGTTCGTCTACCCCTGGGACGTCAACGGGGATCCCGTGGCCCCCGCCCGCATCGCCGGGCTCGGCGTGGAGCAGGTGACCCTGGCCGCCGCCTACCATTCCACCCGCGCCCTGACCCCCCGCCACCCCCGCCACCGCATCGTCACCGCCGAGTACGCGGCCGTCCTCTATCCGCCGGGCGAGCGCTGGGCGGGCCGGGGTCTGAGGCCCTACCCCGCCGGCCGCTGGGCCCCCGGCGACGCCTACGGCGAGGCGGCAGCGGCCCTGACCGCGGCGGGCCTGGAGGTGCACACCTGGGCCGTCCTCGCGCACAACTCCCGCCTGGGCGCCGAGCACCCGGACACCTCGGTCGTCAACGCCTACGGCGACCACTACCCGTGGGCGCCCTGCATCGCCCAGCCCGCCACGCGCGCCTACCTGGTCGACCTGGCCGCCGAGGCCGCCGTACGCCCCGGCGCGCGGGGCACCGAGCTGGAGTCCGTCGGCTGGTACGGGCTCCAGCACCTGCACGCCCACGACAAGACCGGCGGTGTGGGTCTCGGCGAGGCCGGGCAGTACCTGATGTCCCTGTGCTTCTGCCCGTCCTGCCGCGCCGGGTACGCCGGACGGGGCCTGGACCCCGAGGAGTTGACGGCTTCCGTGCGGGCCGCGCTGGAGCCGCTGTGGCGGGGCGCGGCGGACGACGAGGGCTGGCCGACGGTCGCCCAGCTGCTCGGCGAGGAGAAGGCGGGCCGCACGCGCGCGTGGCGCGACGAGGTCGCCGGCACGCTCCAGGAGGAGGCCGTCGCCGCCGTACGCGCCGCCGCACCGGCCGGCTTCCAGGTCCTGCTGCACGCCGACCCGGTCTCGTACCACTGCGGTGCCAACGCGGGCGTCGACCCCGCCCGCGTCCTCGCCGTCGCCGACGGCGTGGTGGTGCCCTGCACCGGCGGTACGGCCCTGCTGGCGCCCTTCGCCGCAGCGGCCCGGGAGGGGACGGTGCTGGCCGCCAACCTCACCGTCGTCTCCGGCATGGGCGGCAGCCCCGGCACACTCGCGGTGGACGCGGCACGCGCGCGTGCGCAGGGCGCGACGGAACTGCGGCTCTATCACGCCGGGTTGGCGTCGGACTCGGACCTCGCCTCGGTGCGCGAGGCGCTGTCGGCGCGCTGAGCCAGGGAGGCCGCCGTCCCGAGCAGTGCGAGGCCGTACAGCGGCAACAGCAGCGCGGGGGAGGCCGGTTCGACCAGGGCCGCGCCGACGGCCAGTCCGACGGCGTTGGGTGTGAAGACCAGGGTGCCCGCGGTGGCCGTCGCCCGGCCGAGCAGCGGGCCGGGCGTCTCCCGCTGTACGGCGGTGAACACCGCGACGAGCACGCAGGGCAGGCCGAGACCGCCCGCCGCGGACGAGGCGAGGGCCACCGCGTCCGACGGCACGGCACGGGCGGCCACCGCGAGTGCCGTCAGCGCGATCCCCGCCGCCGCGAACCGGCGCGCGCCGAGCCGCCGCAGCGCGGCGCCCGAGACGAGCCCGGCCGCCACCGAACCGGCGCCCTGGACGGCGTACAGCACGCCCGTGTACGCGGGGGAGTGACCGAGACGGTCGACGACGGCGTACAGCGTCGTGCCGCACAGGGAGGTGAGGAGCATCGTCGCACCGCCCGCCCGGACCAGTGGGCGCAGCTCCGGGTGACCCCACAGGTGCCGGATGCCCTCCGCGGTCTCCTCGCGCCAGTTGCCGGCGGACCGGGCGGGCCGTTCCTCGCGCACCCGCAGCAGGGCGTACAGCCCGGCGGCGACCGCGAAGGTGCCCGCGTCCAGGCAGGCGACGGCCGGGCCGCCGAAGGCCGTGTACAGACCCGCCCCGGTCAGCGGGGCGACGAGCTTCATACCTTCGGTGACGGCCATGCGCAGCCCGTTGAAGTCGCCGAGGAGCTCTGGGCCGATCGCCGCGGTCACCAGGGCCGACTCGGCCGCGTCATGGACGACCTCGGCGGCGCCGTAGACCAGCAGCACGGTGAAGAGCAGCCAGAGGCCGCCCGGGGAGTGCACGGTGCACAGGGTGAGCAGCAGGGCCGCCAGGCCCGCGTTCAGGGCCACCAGCAGGGGCTTGCGGCGGACGCGGTCGGCGATCGTGCCCAGCGGCGGGCCGGCCACGGTGGGGGCCCACATGGCGAGCATGCACAGCGCGGCCAGGCCGTCGGAGCCGGTGAGGTCCTTCACCCACACACCCGAGGCCAGAAACAGCGCGGAGTTGCCGAAGCCCGACACCACCACGGCCGCCAGATACAGCCCCGCGTTGCGCTGCCGCAGCACGCGCAGCGGGGTCCAGGAAGTCGTCATGCCTGCTCATCGTGGGTCTAAGGAGGGGCGGCGGGGATCGGTAAGGTGCCCTGTCCCGGCACACCGGGCGCTCCACGAGGACGGGGCACCCCTCCCACTTCCGCGCTCGTCACTCCCCGGCTCGGCTGCCGCCCGCTTCCCCACGCTCCTGCGCCTCCTGAGCTCGGGGCCCTGCCCTTCCCGGCTGGGGCTTGCGTGCCTCCTGGGCTCGGGCGGGATGTGTGCCTCGCGGGCAGGCTCTTGCGCGCTTCCCGCGCCCGGGGCATGTGCCTCCCAAGCCCGGGCGCCCCCTGCCGGTCCCCGGGCTCCCGCTTCTCCGGTCCCCGGGCTGCCGCCCTGCCGGGTCCGGGCGCCCGCTGCCGGGCCTGGGCTCCTGCCGCTCCCGGTCTCCGGGCTCCTGCCGCTCCCGGTCCCGGGCTCCTGCCTCTCCCGGTCCCGGGCTCTTGCCCCTGCCGGTCCCGGGCTCTTGCCCCCTGCCGGTCCCCGGGCTCCCGCTTCTCCGGTCCCCGGGCTCCCGCCCTGCCGGGTCCGGGCGCCCGCTGCCGGGCCTGGGCTCCTGCCGCTCCCGGTCTCCGGGCTCCTGCCTCTCCCGGTCCCGGGCTCCTGCCCCTGCCGGTCCCGGGCTCTTGCCCCTGCCGGTCCCCGGGCTCCAGCCCTCTCGGGACCGGGCTCCAGCCCTCTCGGGACCAGGTTCCCGACCTCTCGGGACCAGGTTCCCGACCTCTCGGGACCAGGCTCCCGACCCTCCCTCCCGGGCGCGGTCTCCCGCGTACCCGTCCGTCGGCTGCCGTCGGCGGCAATCCGTCGGGACCTGTCGGTAATGGGCCTGGGGCGGGAGCTCGCCCGGATCTACTGTCGGCGGCATGCGCTGCATCGCCCCGATCCTGATCGGTCTCGTCTACGTCCTGCTGATGTCGCTCGTCCCGGAGCGGCACCGGCGCCGCCTCAACGCGGTCATGGTCGCCGGCGCGGGTGCCGCCTATCTCAGCGGCGGCGGCCTCGGCGGCTGGGAGTTCGTGTTCACCGCGGTGGCCACCTGGGTGGCGTACAAGGGCCTGGACTCCTGGGCCTGGATCGGCGTGGGCTGGCTGCTGCACACGGCCTGGGACGTGGTGCACCACCTCAAGGGGCACCCGATCATCCCGTTCGCCCACGACTCCTCGTTCGGGTGCGCGCTGTGCGACCCGGTGATCGCGCTGTGGTGCCTGGGCGGCGGGCGGTCGCCGTGGGAGCGGCTGCGCGGCACCGATGAGTTCTCGCGGGCCGGCCGGTCAGCCCTCCGTACGAGGAGTGCAACCGTGAAGGAGTAACGGCATGACCATGATCGACCTCGGCCCGCAGGCCCGGATCGTGGCGCGGCTCGCCGAGTCCGTGACCGACGACCAGCTGGGCGCACCCACACCGTGCCCGGACCTGGCGGTGCGGAACCTGCTGGGCCACATCCAGATGCTCTCGCCGGCCTTCCGCGACGCGGCCCGCAAGGACCTCGGTACGACGACCGACACCAACCCGACCGCCGCCGTGCCGGACATCGGCCCCGGCTGGCGGGCGGAGCTGCCCAAGGCCCTGGACGAACTGGCCGACGCCTGGCGCGATCCGGACGCCTGGACCGGGATGACCCGCGCGGGCGGGGTGGACCTGCCGGGCGAGCTCGCCGGTGCCGTCGTCGCCGACGAACTGGTCATCCACGGCTGGGACTTGGCCCGTGCCGTCGGCCGGCCCTATGCTCCCGACCCCGCGGCCCTGGACTCGGCCCACGGTTTCCTGCTCGCGGCCGCCGGGGACCCGAACCGCGGCGGCGGACTCTTCGGCCCGGTCGTCCCGGTGCCGCCGGAGGCACCCCTGCTGGACCGGGCGGCGGGGCTGAGCGGGCGGGATCCGGGATGGCGCCCGTAACAGGAACATCGATCATCGCATTATCGCGAAAATAGATCAGGACATGTTCCAGCGGTGGTTCACCCCGGACGGGAAAATCCTTTTTCCGGCCCGGGGGGTGAGAGGGGAAAGGTAAGGAATCCGGCTGCGCCGAGGCATACCGGGGGCGGCTCCCGGGGTGCACGGGGGTTGCGCGGACCGGGCCGGCTTCGAGGTGGCAGGCGCAAAATTACCCACCGGCCGACGGTTCTCTTGCGGCCGGCTCGATTGCGCTGCGATCGTTTGAGTGGCCGATGAATCTTCGGCTTTTCGTGCCGTATTCCCTTTCGGAACAGGAGTTGGTCATGCCTGCTCAGAACACCACGACGGACGTTTTCGACCTCGACGTCCGCACCATCGTGGACCCGACCGAGGAAGCGACCACCAGCATCGGCAGCAGCAGCGGCATCCCGACGCTGTGCAGCAACGAGTGCACGGGTGACTGCTGCACCATCTTCAACTGCAACTGACGCCAGGATCAGCCTGACGTGACAAGTGGCTCCCCTTCCGGCCGCGACCGGAAGGGGAGCTGCGGTCACCGCCCAGGAAGACGCTCAGGACGCCCAGAAAGCAGAGAATCCTGGTGACCGACGAGCCTTTGTACTCCTGTACCGGCTTTGCGCTGTTGCGTATTCCCACGCTGCCCGAAAAATGTTCCGAGGCAACCTTCGCCGACATTACGGAAGGCGCTGCCGACGAAACTCAGAAAAGCCTCGCATACCTCCGCGCGCTCGCCGCCGACGGCCTGCTGCGTGAAGCGGTCGAGATCTCCAGCCCGCCGCTCGCCCATCGCTGGGACGAGATCCTGCGCGGGGAGAAGCGCGGTGCCGCCGAGATCCGGCGCGCCGTCCGCGCGGTCACCTCGTACCTCCTGCGCATGGCCACGCGGTGCACCCCGTTCGGGATCATGGCCGGGGTCGCGGTGGCACGGTTCGCCGGGAGCGCGGGGGACACTCATGTGCGCCTGGGACCGGCGCACCGCAAGTCCGTCCGGCTGGAGCGGAGTTGGGTCACCGCGCTGACGGCCTCCTGGGCCGGCCGGCCGGAGGTGCTGCGCTGCCTGCGGCTCACGGCCAACAACCTGTGCCGGGTGCGCGGCGACCGGCTGGTGCTCTCCTACCTCCCGGACCTGGGTGTCGAGGAGACCGAACCCGTGCGCGAGGTCAGCGTGCGCCACACACCGGCCGTCCGCGCCGCGCTGGACACCGTACGCACGCCACTGCCCTGCCCGGAGCTGGCCAAGCGCCTGGCCGAGCGGTTCCCCTCCGCCCCCGACGGGGCGATCGTCCGGATGCTCGCCGGTCTGGTCCGCAAACAGGTGCTGCTCACCGACCTGACCCCGCCGGCGGAGGCACCCGACGCCGCGGCGCACGTCCTGGACACGCTGGGCGCGCTGCCCGGGCGGTCCCTGCCCGAACTGGCGGAACTGCGGGAGATCACCCGGTGCCTTCAGGCGTACCGGGACCGGCCGCTGGGGAAGGGCCGGGCGCTCTGGTCCGAGGCCGGCACCCGGATGCGCCGGCTGCGGCCCGCCCAGCGGGGCATCCAGGTCGATCTCGCGATGGACGCGGAGGTACGGCTGCCCCCCGAGGTGGCGGCCGAGGCCGAGCGGGCGGCGGATCTGCTGTGGCGCCTGGCCCCGGAGGGCACCGGCTACCCCGCGCTGCGGACCTACCACACGGAGTTCGTCGAGCGGTACGGCGTGGGACGGGCCGTCCCGGTCACCGACGTACTGGACCCCGACGCCGGGTTGGGCGCCCCCGCCGGCTACGAACACCCGCCCGGCAACCGCCCCCTCCCGCCACGGACGCCGGAGGTGACCCGACGGGACCGGCTGATGACCCAGCTCGCCCAGGAGGCGCTGCTCCGCGGTGCCCAGGAGGTGGTCCTCGACGAGGCGCACCCCCTGGTGGGCCGGCTCGCCCGTCCGAAGACCGCACGCGCACCCTCGATCGAACTCGTCACCCGGCTGGTCGCGCCCTCGGTGCGGGCCCTGCGCGACGGCGAGTTCCGCCTGGTCGTGATGGGCGGCTCGGCGGGCCCCGCCGCCGCGACGTTCGGGCGGTTCGCCGCTCTGCTCCCCGACGGACTGCGCCCGTCCCTGACCCGCCTCGCCCGGGTCACCGACGGCGAGCGCGCGGACGCCCTGCACGCCCAGATCGTCTTCCAGGCCCGCCACGGCCGGGGCGACAACGTCACCCAGGTGCCCCAGTGGCTGGAACACCGGCTGCCCGTCGGGGTGTTCGCCGACCCCGCCGATCCGGGCACGCTGGCGCTCGGGGACCTCGCGGTCTGCGCCGACCCCCATCGACTGGTGATCGTGGACACGGCCGGCGGCCGGGAGGTCGTACCGAGCGTGCTGCACAAGCTCAACACCCGCACCCTGGCCCCCAACGCGGCGCGGCTGCTCGACGAGATCGGGCGCGGCCAGGTGCGCGGCGTCCACTCCTGGGAGTGGGGCCGCGCCGAGGAACTGCCGTACGTGCCCCGGGTCCGCTACGGCCGCACCGTCCTCAGCCTGGCCCGCTGGCGCCCCACCGAAGCCGTCCTCGACCAGGACACGCCGTACCCCGCATGGACCCGGGCCGTCGCGGAGTGGCGCGAGCGCTGGCAGGTCCCCGACCGGATCTGCCTCGTCTACGCCGACCAGCGCCTCGAACTCGACCTGACCAGCCCCCTCCATCTGAGCCTGCTGCGCCACGAGCTGAAGCGGCGCCCGGAGACCCTGGTGCTGGAGAGGTGGGACGCCGGCGGGGCGGGAGGCGGATGGCTGACCGGCCCCGAGGGCACCCACCGCAACGAGCTGATCATCCCGCTGGTGGCACGGCCCGCCGGGGCGGCGCGGGACGAGCCCGGCCCGGTCCGGACCGCGCGGACCCGCCGGCCCGCCCCGCGCCGGACGCGCTCCGCGGAGCACCCGCCCGGCGGCGAGTGGCTGTACGCCACCGTGCACTGCACGCCCGCGCGGCAGAACGAGCTGCTCGTCCACCACCTGGACGACCTGCTCGACGGCCTTCCCGAGGACGTGGACCGCTGGTTCTTCATCCGCTACCGCAGCCCCGACGACCTGCTCCGGCTGCGCTTCCACGGCGCGCCGGACACCCTCACGGCAACCCTGCTGCCCAGGCTGCACCGCTGGGCCGCGACGCTCCGGTCCGCCGCGCTGATCCGGGGCATCGGCCTCTGCACGTACGACCCCGAACTGGAGCGCTACGGCGGCCCCCGCGCCATGGCGGCGGCCGAACGGGTCTTCCACGCCGACAGCCTGGCCGCCGTCGAGGCACTGAGGCTGCGGGAGACCGGGCGGCTCACCCTGGATCCGGTCACGGTGGTTGCGCTGGGCCAGGCCCACATCGCCCGGACGTTCTGGACGGCGTACACCGCCGACGAGGCGAAGAGCGCCCAACCGGCCTGGCTGGGGCGCGTCCTCGACGCCGTCCCGCGCGGCGAGATGCACCACGCCTTCCAGAAACGCAGGCGCGAGGTGCTGCCGCTCGTGGACGTCCACGGAGACTGGCCGGGACTGCGCGGCCGGCCGGGAGGCGAGGAACTGCTCGCCTCATGGCAGGCCCGTACGGCGGCCGTCACCGCCTACGCGCGCACCCTGCGCACGCTGGGCGACGACGCCTGGTCGGCACCCGTGCCGGTCTTCCTCTCCCTGCTGCACATGCACCACAACCGGGTCATCGGCATCGGCCCGCAGGCCGAACAGGCCGCGACCGCCGTCATGCGCGGCGCCGTGCAAGCCCATCGAGACCGCATCAGGAGCTGCTCATGAGCGCCCCCGTACAGGACACGGCCACCGAGGCGACCGACGCACGGATCGGCGCCGTCGTGACCGAACTCGCCGAACGGCTCATCGACCCGGAAAGCGTGGCCACCGCCGCCCGCGCCCCCGGCAACGCCGACCTGCTGACCGGCATGCCCTGCGCACAGTCCCCCTGGGGCACCCTCGGGCTGGGCGAGGCCCATGCCGGTGTCGCGCTGCTGTTCGCCGAGCTGTCCCACACCGAGGAGCGCTTCCGCGGCGCCGCGCACGCCCACCTGGCCGCCGCCGTACGGGGGTTGAGCGGGCCGACCGAGCGCGGGCTGTTCGGCGGCGCCGCCTCGCTCGCGTTCGCCGCCCACACGGCCCGGCACGGCGCGGACGACTACGCCGGACTGCTCGACACCCTCGACGGCCGAGTGACGGCACAGCTGAACCGGCTGCTCACCGACGAGGAACGACGGCTGGCGTCCGGCCGGGCGGGCGTGCGGATGAGCACGTACGACGTCGTCGCCGGCGCCACCGGACTCGGCCGCTGCCTGATGCTGCGCGGCGACCGGCACCGCGAGGCGCTCACCGACGTGCTGAGCTATCTGGTGCGCCTGACCGAACCCGTCGAAGCGCACGGACACCGGGTACCGGGCTGGTGGGTGCCGCTCGAGCCCGGCCACGGTCCCCAGTTCCCCCGCGGACACTTCAACCTCGGCCTGGCGCACGGCGTCAGCGGGCCCCTCGCGCTGCTCTCGCTCGCCTGGCGCGAGGGCGTACGCGTCCCCGGCCAGCGCGATGCCATCAGCGCGATCGCCGGCCACCTCCTCGACCACCGGACCGAGCAGGGCACGTGGCCCGGGGTACTGAGCTTCGACGCCTTCGTGGGCGCGGCGGACCCGCACGCCGGCCACTCCCGCATGATCGCCTGGTGCTACGGGACGCCCGGCACCGCCCGGGCCCTCCAGCTCGCGGGCATCGCCCTGGACCGCCCGGACTGGCGGAAGGAGGCCGCCGACGCCCAGGCCACGGCGCTCGCGGGGCTGCTGGGCACCGTCACCGACAGCTCGCTGTGCCACGGCTGGGCGGGACTGCTGCACCTGACCGGCCTGATGGCCCGGGACAGCGGCGACCCCCGGCTGACCGGGCGGCTGCCCGCGCTGGCCTCCGCCCTGCTGGCCGCCCATCGCCCCGAACTCCCCTTCGGATACGAGTACGTCCGCCCGCAGCTGGGCGAAGGACTGCGGCAGGCACCCCATCGCGCGGGCTTCCTGGACGGGAGCGCGGGCATCGCACTCGCCCTGCGCGCCTACGCGGCCGGCGGCTGCGCCTCACCCTGGCAGACCGCCCTCCTGGTGGCCTGATGAGGGGCCCGCAGATCCCTGTGCGGCGCCCGCACCTCCGTAGGGGGCGCCAACGCCGCCGCGCCCGGCCGCAGTTGCCCGTTTCCGACAGCGAGCGGCTGCTCTTCGGTGGCGCCCTGCGCTACGAATCGGCGTACGCGGGACATGAGTTGCCCCTGCTGCGGATGGGCCTGTGGACCATGGCCCGGCAGTTCCCGCAGGTGATCGGCGCCGTGGCGAAGGCCGCCTGGCGCGAGGACCGGACGGCGCTGCTCACCCTGCTGGCCGCCGAACTCGGGCAGGGGCTGATGCGGGCCTTCGCCCTCGTGGCCACCAACACGGTCCTGCTGGCGCTGTTCGCGGCCGGTCCCACCCCGGCACGGCTGCGCCAGGCCCTGCCCGGCCTCGTGGCCATGGCCGCCGTCGCCGCCCTGCTCGCGCTGCTCGGGGCGGTGTCGACCGCGGCGTCGGGACGGCTGGAGCCCAAGGTGGAGCGCGTGTGCACCGCCCGGTTCTACGAGGGCGTGATCCGCGTGGAGCTGGCCGCGCTGGAGGACCAGGCGGTGAGGCGCACGCTGGACGCGGGGAAGTTCGGCACCGACTCGATCCGTGCGATGCTCGGTTCCTCCGTCCTCGTGCTCAACGCCCTGATCAGCCTGGTCGCGGCGGCCGGCGTCCTGTTCCTGCTGCATCCGCTGCTCGTCCTCACCCTCCTGCTGATCGCCGCCCCCCAGGGGTGGGGCGCCGTCCTCTCCGCCCGGCGCCGGTACGCCTCCCGCCACGCCTGGATCGAGCACCGCCGCGCCATCGCCGTCCTCACCGAGAAACTCACCGACCAGCGGTGCGCCGCCGAGATCCGGGTGCACGGCGCCGGGCGCCTGCTGGTCGGCGCCTATGCGGACATGTCCGGGACGATGGAGCGCGAGCAGTGGCGGCTGGCCCGTGCGGAGGCGGTGACGCAGACGGCCGCCGCGGCCGGGTCGGGGCTGGCTGCCCTGGCCGCCTACGGACTGCTGTGGGCGCTGCTGACCAGCGGCGGAATGCCCCTGGCCGTGGCCGGCACCGCCGTGATCGCGGTACGGACCGCCGGCGCCGGGCTCCAGTCCCTGGTCATGCAGGTCAACCGCCTCTACCAGGAGGCCATGTACCTCAAGGACTGGGAACGTGCCTGTGCCACGGCACGGCAGCACGCCATCCCCGCCGGCGGCTCAGCCGTTCCCGGCCCGTTCAAGGCGGTCCGGCTGGAGGGAGTCTCGTTCACCTACCCCGGTGCCACCGCGCCCGCGTTGCACGCGGTGGACCTCACCATCCCGCGCGGGCAGGTCGTCGCCCTGGTGGGGGAGAACGGCTCGGGCAAGACGACCCTCGCCAGACTCGTCGCCGGGCTCTACCTGCCCAGCGGCGGACGCCTGTGGTGGAACGGGACGGAGATCCGGGACGCCGACCGGGCGGCCGTCTTCGACCAGGTCGCCGTCCTCACCCAGGACTTCCCGCAGTGGCCCATGACCGCACGCGCCAACGTCCACATCGGCCGCAGCGACCGGAACTGCGCACAGTACCGCGTCGAGAAGGCCGCGGCCGACGCGGACGTCGCCGGTACCGTCGCCGCCCTGCCGTACGGCTGGGACAGCCTGGTGATCAAGGGGTTCGAGCGCGGCACCGAGCTCTCCGGCGGCCAGTGGCAGCGACTGGGCAGCGCCCGGGCCCGCTACCGCTCGGCGCCGCTGCTCATCGTGGACGAGCCCACCTCGGCCCTCGACCCCAAGGCGGAGATCGAGGCGTTCCGCGCCCTGCGCGACCTGGCCGACCAGGGCACCACGGTGCTCCTGATCACCCACCGCCTCGCGGCCACCGCCACCGCCGACCTGATCTACGTCCTCGACCACGGCCACCTCATCGAACACGGCACCCACAGCCACCTCATGACCCTCCCGAACGGCCGCTACCGCACCCTCTACGAGGCCCAGGCCGCCCAGTACGCCCCCGTACCGGGCGCCTGACGCCCCGGTTCCGCTTGCCCGGGTGGACCGAGGCGGATCCCCGGCCGTCGTACTCTCCCCCCATGCCACTCACCCTCACCGTCCTCGGCACCGCCTCCCCGCACCCCGGCCCCGACCGGCCCTGCTCCGGATACCTGCTGTCCGGCGGGGGTGCCGAGGTGTGGGTGGACGCGGGGCCCGGCACGTTCGCCGCGTTGCAGCGGCACACGGACCCCGCACGGCTCACCGCGATCTGGATCTCCCATCTGCACGCCGACCACAGCGCCGACCTGCTGCCCGCCGCCTACGCCTTCGCCTACGGCGGGATGACCCCGGCCGTACCGATCCCGGTGTACGCCCCGCAGGACTGCGCCCGCCGGCTGGCGGGCTTCCTCGGGCGGGCGGACGTCGACTTCCTCAAGGGCGTCTTCGACTTCCGGCCCCTGTACGACGGCCATGACGTCCGGCACTGGAACCTCCGCCTCACCGCACGCGCCGTCGCCCACGACACCGAGGCCTACGGGCTGCGCGCCGAATGCCAGGGGAGCGTGCTCGCCTACTCCGGGGACAGCGGGCCGTGTGCCGCCCTCGGTGAACTCGCCTCCCGTGCCGACCTGTTGCTGTGCGAGGCGGACATCGACACGCATCGCGATGGCGAACACCAGGAGCAGGTCCATCTGACCCCCGAGGACGCGGGCCGGATCGCCCATGCGGCGCGCGTCCGCGAGCTGCTGGTGACCCACGTCGGACCCACGCTCACCCGCGAGGCGGCCACCGCCCGCGCCGCCGCGGTCTCCGGCCGGCCCACCCGCGCCGCCGTCGAGGGTGCCGTCCACACCGTCTGACGCAGCCCGGCTTTCCTTTGTCACAGGCATTGACGAAACACGGACCCCCTCCTACCTTCAACCGCGTCGCACTTCGTACGTCATATATGAGACGCGATATGTGAGATCCGAGAGGGCCGCATGACCTCTGTGCCCACACCGATCCCGTCCCGCACGCAGTTCGTGCTGGACGCGATCAGACACCGCATCCTGACCGGACGGCTGACACCCGGTCAGGCCCTGGTCGAGACGGAGCTGGCCGCGCAGTTCGGGGTGTCCAAGACCCCGGTGCGGGAGGCGCTGAAGACCCTTGCGGGGACCGGACTCGTCGTGATGAACCAGTACAAGGGCGTCACGGTGCGCATGGTGGACGCGGACATGGCACGCGAGGTCTACGACGTGCGGCTGCTGCTGGAACCCGAGGCACTGAGGAGAACCGTCGGGCGGGGCGCCTCCCTCGACGCCGCGCGCGACGCGCTGAACCGGGCCGATGCCGCCCACGACACCGCCGAACGGTCGCTCGCCAACCGGGAGTTCCACCGCGCCCTGTACCTGCCGTGCGGCAACCCGCTGCTCGGCCGGATGCTGGACGAGGTCCGCGACCAGGCCGCGCTGGTCTCCGCCGTCGCCTGGGCCGCCGAGCCCTCCTGGGAGCGGGAGGCCGCCGAACACCGGGAGATCCTCCGGCTCGCGCTCCACGGCGACGCCGACGGCGCGGCGAGCGCCCTGCACGCCCACATCGCCTCCTTCGTCCGGCGTGCATTCCCCTCGGACACCGGGGACACCGAGGACGCCGAGGACACCGGGGGAACCGAGGCCGCCGGCCCCCACCCCCAGGAAGGTCATTCATGAGCAGCGTGACGTTCGAGACCGGGCGGGCGGCCCTGGCCGACGTGGTGGCCATCCCGGTGACCCCCTTCGCCGCGGACGGCTCCGTCGACACCGGCACCCACCGGGCCCTGCTGCGTCGCCTGCTCGACGGCGGGATCCGCACCCTCACCCCCAATGGCAACACCGGCGAGTTCTACGCCCTCACCCCCGAAGAGCGCCGTCTGGTCACCGAGTTGACGGTCGAGGAGGCCGGCGACCGTGCCGCGGTCCTCGTCGGCGTCGGCCACGACCTGCCCACCGCCATCGCCTCCGCCCGGCACGCCCGCGACCTCGGCGCCCCGATGGTGATGGTCCACCAGCCCGTCCACCCGTACGTCTCGGCGGCCGGCTGGGTCGACTACCACCGCGCCGTCGCCGAGGCCGTGCCCGGGCTGGGCGTGGTGCCGTACATCCGCGACGCGCAGCTGCCCGGCGCCCGCCTCGCCGAACTCGCCGACCACTGCCCGAACGTCATCGGCGTGAAGTACGCCGTACCGGACGCCGCACGGTTCGCGGCCTTCGCCCGGGACGCGGGCCTCGACCGCTTCGTGTGGGTCGCCGGCCTCGCCGAGCCGTACGCTCCCTCCTACTTCTCCGCGGGCGCCACCGGCTTCACCTCCGGACTCGTGAACGTCGCCCCGGCCGTTTCGCTGCACATGGTTGAAGCGCTTCGATCCGGCGACTATGCGGCCGCCATGAAGGTCTGGGAGCAGATCCGCCGCTTCGAGGAGCTCCGCGCCGCCCACGGCTCCGCGAACAACGTCACCGTCGTCAAGGAAGCCCTCGCCGCGCTCGGTCTGTGCCGCCGCGACGTCCGCCCGCCGAGCAGGCCGCTGCCCGAGGACGAGCGCGCCGAGGTCGCCGCCATCACCGCCGGATGGTCCATATGAACCACCCCGCCGGGAAGCTGAGAAGCCATCAGTGGTACGGCACCGACGGGCTGCGGTCGTTCAGTCACCGGGCGCGGACCCGGCAGCTCGGGTATCTGCCCGAGGAGCACCTGGGCAAGCCCGTGATCGCCGTGCTCAACACGTGGTCCGACATCAACCCGTGCCATGTGCACCTGCGGGAGCGCGCCCAGGCGGTGAAACGGGGCGTGTGGCAGGCCGGCGGCTTCCCGCTGGAGTTCCCGGTCTCGACGCTGAGCGAGACCTTCCAGAAGCCGACGCCCATGCTCTACCGGAACCTGCTGGCGATGGAGACCGAGGAGCTGCTGCGCTCCTATCCGGTCGACGGCGCCGTGCTGATGGGCGGGTGCGACAAGTCCACGCCCGCGCTGCTGATGGGTGCGGCCAGCGCCGGTCTGCCCGCCGTCTTCGTCCCCGCCGGGCCCATGCTGCCGGGGCACTGGCGGGGCGAGGTGCTCGGGTCCGGTACCGACATGTGGAAGTACTGGGACGACAGGCGGGCCGGTCTCATCGGCGACTGCGAGATGACCGAGCTGGAGAGCGGGCTCGCGCGCTCCCCGGGGCACTGCATGACCATGGGTACGGCGTCCACGCTGACCGCCGCCGCCGAGGCCCTCGGCGTGACCGTGCCGGGCGCGTCGAGCATCCCCGCCGTCGACTCCGGACACGACCGGATGGCCGCCAGGGCCGGGATGACGGCCGTGGAGCTGGTGCGCGGCGACCGGAGGCTGTCGCAGATCCTCACGCGTGAGGCCTTCGAGGACGCGGTCACGACGGTGCTCGGCCTCGGCGGCTCCACCAACGCCGTGATCCACCTGATCGCCATGGCCGGCCGGGCCGGCGTGAAGCTCACCCTGGACGACTTCGACCGCATCGCCCGGACCGTGCCCGTCCTCGCCAACGTCCGCCCGGGCGGCCGGAAGTACCTCATGGAGGACTTCCACTTCGCGGGCGGCCTGCCCGGATTCCTGTCCCGGATCACCGACCTGCTCCATCTCGACCGGCCGACGGTGTCGTACGACACCCTGCGCGAGCAGCTGGAAGGCGCGCGGGTGCACCACGACGACGTCATCCGCCCCCGCGACAACCCGGTGGCGAGCGAGGGCGGGGTCGCGGTCCTGCGCGGCAACCTCTGCCCGGACGGCGCGGTCATCAAGCACATCGCGGCCGAGCCCCGCCTGCTGAGGCACACCGGCCCCGCGGTCGTCTTCGACGACTACAGGACCATGCAGCGCACCATCGACGACCCCGCGCTCGGCATCACCGCCGACAGCGTGCTGGTCCTGCGGGGCGCCGGTCCCAAGGGCGGCCCCGGCATGCCCGAGTACGGCATGCTCCCCATCCCCGACCACCTGCTCAAGCAGGGCGTGCGGGACATGGTCCGGATCTCCGACGCCCGGATGAGCGGCACGAGTTACGGCGCCTGTGTGCTGCACGTCGCCCCGGAGTCGTACGTCGGCGGGCCCCTGGCCCTCGTGCGGACCGGGGACCTCATCACCCTGGACGTCGCGGCCCGCGGCCTCCATCTCCACGTGGACGACGCGGAGTTGGGGCGCCGGCGCGCCGCGTGGACCCCGCCGCCCGCCCGTCACGAGCGCGGCTACGGCGTCCTCTACAACGGCCAGATCACGCAGGCCGACACCGGCTGCGACTTCGAGTTCCTGGCCCGGCCGGGCCAGGTGCCGGACCCGTACGCCGGCTGACCCACGCATCGGGAGAGGTGAAGCGCTTCACCCATGTGTACGTAGCAAGCGCTACCTGTCCCCGCTGTACATGTCCCACTGCGAACGGAGAACAGTCATGGCCCAAGCCGCAGCCGTGGCGAAACCGCCCGCGCCACCCCGGCGGCGCCGTGCCTCCGCGACCCCGCGCGGGCTGCCGTACCTGCTGATCACCCCGGCGGCCCTGCTGATGCTGGGCTTCATGTCGGGCGGGCGCCGGGCCGTGCCCTGGTCTTCTCCCCGTGGGCCGTCTCCGGAGTGCTGACCTCCGCGATCCGGGTGCTGCTCTACAACTCCCGGACGGGCACCACCCGTTACCTCGCCGACGCGGGAATCGGGTCGTACGGCACCAGCCGGCTCTCGGACACCTCGACCGTCTTTCCGGCGGCGGTCGTCGCGGATCTCTGGCGCGGGGGTGCCCTTCTTCGCGATCCTCATCCTCGCCGACCTGCAGTGCGACGGTGTACAACGCCCGCAAGCCGGACGGCTTCCTGCCGGACACGACGTTCCTGACGACGGGGAGCACGACCATCGGCGCGACGATGAACTGACGCCCGGCTTCAGCTCGGGCTGCCCCACTCGGCCCGGAGGTCCTGGCACCGGACGGTGATCGATGCGTCGGTGAGCGCGATCTCGTGCACACAGCCGGCGCCCTCGGCACCGTCCTCGCCGGTTTCCTCCTCCGGGAGGATCTCGTCGAGCAGCACGGTGTCGACCCGCATCCAGTCGATCGCATGGTGGTGGTCGATGGAGAAGTGCCGCACGCCCGAGTAGCTGATGCGCAGCCCCGAGTCGTGCTTGAACCGGTTCGGCGCGAACTCCAGCACCAGTCGCCCGCTCTTGTCGGTCGCCGGATGGATTCCGGCCAGCTCCAGATCCTTGACGCACCGGTCGGCGCCCGGGATGTCGTAGTGTCCCGGATCGGAGGCGAACGCCCAGGCACCCGGCGGAAGGAGGCCGCGCAGGCGGGGCAGTTCGGCGAGGTAGGCGGTGGGGTCGACGTAGAAACCGTGGCCGTGCCAGTGCGTCTTGACGAATCTCATGACAGTGGTCCTGTGAACTCGAGCGCGGACAGCCGTCCGCCGCTCACCCGGACGAGCAGCTCGCCGAGGACGCGGCGGGTCGGCGGAGGAAGGGGGCCGGCCGTCATGACACCGGGGGCTGCCACCGGAGCAGCGCGGGGATGGTGGCGTGGTCGGTGGTCTCCATGGTCAGGATGACTTCCCGGCCGGTGGATGTTCCCAGCCATGCCATGAAGTCGCGAACGGGCTCGAAGGTCTCCCGGTCCGTCACGTCGCGGGGGTCGAAGGTGAACCCGATCTCCTCGGGCTCGAAGAAGTAGCAGGTGAACCACGTGCCCGCGATGTCGACGGCCAGGCTCGCCGATTCCTGCGGGTCCTGTGCGAGCCGGGACCAGACGGCAGCGGCGTCCGGAACGCCGGTGTCCGTGGTGCCGGCGAGTGTCCAGGTGAGGACGTGCCGTCCCGGCAGGACGCGCAGCCCCTCGGCCATGCGCCGCCAGTCGTCGAGCGTGGTGCCGAGGACGCGGACGTCGCGCAGAGCGCCGTCCGCGACGAAGTCCTCCGGCCGGTACCCGGGTTCGCTCTCCCGGTGCTCTTGTCCCTGCACGGTGATCACGCGGAACAGTGTATCGATCGGATAACAGGGCTCGCAGTGCAGGTAGTTATGCGCGTAGATGGTCTCTGACCTGGTACATCACTCTCATTCACCAGATCCGGAGAATCCATGCGGAAGTCCCACAGAGCCGTCGCCGCCGGTGCAGCCTGTGCTCTCGCCGGTGTCGCGCTGTACGGCGCGGGCGCGGCCACCGCCGGGCAGTCGACGGCGAACTCCACCCACGAGCCCTACAACATCGGGCAGTTGGTGAAGGACATCGACACCTACTACGGCACGACCGCCGACAGCAACGGCGTCTACCAGGCGTCCCCGGACAGCCCGTACGCCAAGGACCTGGCGCAGATCGACGCCGACGCCAGGCGCTATATCGACAAGGCGGCCCGCAAGGCGCGCCGCCACGGCGAGAAGCCTGCCGTCATGTTCGACATCGACGACACGCTGCTGCTCAGCCTCGACTACGAGAAGCGCTACAACTACACGTTCAACCCCACCACGTGGACCGACTACGTGAACAAGGCCGACCGCCCGGAGGTCTTCGGCAGCCCCGAGCTGGTCCGGTACGCCGAGTCCAAGGGCGTCGAGGTCTTCTACAACTCCGGTCTGAGCGAGGCCCAGCGCGCCGCCGCGGTCGCGAACCTGAAGAAGGTCGGCGCCGATGTGGACCTCGACGCCGACCACATGTTCCTCAAGGACAAGGCCAACCCGCCGGCCTACCTGAGCGACTGCGCCACCCCGAACGCCTGGAACTGCACGACCGTTCAGTACAAGTCCGGGACGCGCAAGCACATCGAGGACGACCTCGGTTACGAGATCATCGCCAACTTCGGCGACCAGTACTCGGACCTCGACGGCGGCTACGCCGACCGCACCTACAAGCTGCCGAACCCGACGTACTTCGTCGGCTGAGGCCCTGGCCGTTCGTCCTGAGCGGCCGCTCGTGCTCGGCCCCCGTCACCGGCAGCACCGTGCCGTGGCGGGGGCTTCGGCCGCGGGCCGGTCCGAGAGCCCGGCGACCGCGGCTCACGCGCCACCGCCCGAGCCGCCCTGTGCGGCGAAGTCACCGGTCACCGCGTACACACGACCCCCGGCGGTACCGCTGATCCTGTAGCTGTCGTCCTTCGCGTCGCGCCCGCCCCGCGCATGGTCGTACTGCCCCGCGAACACCCACTGCCCGGCCGGGACCGTACGTCCCTGCTTCAGCGTCCAGGTGTAGACGACGAACCCGCCTCTCTCCACGACGCTCAGACCGAAGTCCCCCTCCGGCAGCGAACGCCACGCGCCCGTCGAGGACACCCCGCCGGTCTGCGCCACCCGCAACTCGACCGTGAGGGAGGTCAGTTGGCCGGCCGTCTTCAGGGTCAGGTCGCTCTGCGCCCAGAAGTCGTTGCCGTGCGCGTCCACCGAGCCGTCCGACCACAGGGGACCGTCCTGCTCGCCGTGTGCCGCGGGCGGGCGCCGGGAGGCCGTCGGTGTCCGGGAAGCTGTGGCACCCGGGGTGCGGGGCGGGCGCGGGGTGCCCGGGCCGGGCGCCGGGGCTCCGGAATGCGCCGGAGGGCGCGCGGTCCTCTCCGGCGAGGAACTCGGCGTCGGCGAGACCGCCACCGTCTGCCCGGCGGGCGGACGGTCGCCGCGGACCACGGAGGCCACCGCGTATCCGCCGACGGCGAGCACCCCGGCGACGGCCGCCGTCGCGCCGGCCACCCGCAGCCAGCCGAACACCGGCGGACGCGTGGACCCGTGGCCGGAAGGGCCGGTCCGCGCGGCCATGCCCCGCTCCACCCGGGCCCGGATGCGCGCGCGGTCGGGTTCGTGGGCCTCGGCCGCCTCCTGCAGCCGGGCGCGCAGCTCGTCGTGCACGTCCTGCCGCCTCATCGGTTCCGCCCTCCGCTCGCGGCGCCCCGGGCCGCCATCGCCGCGTGCACCCGCCGCGGATCGCCCTGGGGGCCGAGCAGGCGCTGGAGTTCTGCCATGCCCTTGGACGTCTGGCTCTTCACCGTACCCACCGAGACGCCGAGCGCCAGCGCGGTGTCCTTCTCCGACAGGTCGAACGCATGCCGGAGCACCACACACGCCCGTTTGCGGAACGGCAGTCTGCGCAGCGCATCCTGTACGTCCACCACCCCGGCCACGTCCGGGTTCTCGGTCCTCTCCTCGCGGTGCGGCCAGAACAGCGCGATCCTGCGGCGTTCGCGCACCGCGCTGCGGATCCGGGTGCGGGCCAGGTTGGCGACCACACCCCGCGCGTACGCCACCGGATGGCCGGCCGCGCGCACCCGGTCCCAGCGGTGCCACAGCGCCAGCAGCGCGTCCGCCGCCAGGTCGTCGGCGGCGTCGGCCTCACCGGTCAACAGGGCGGCCAGCCGGGCGAGTTCGGCGTAGTGCCGTTCGAAGAAGGCATGGAACTCCACGGAGGCGGCGTCGTCGACGACTGTGCCCACGGGTGACCTCGTCTCGGTGCGGCTCTGGAATGACTGTACGGGGTATCGGACAGCGTATGGACCACCGAACCAGATCCGTAACACGGGGAAAACCTGAAACAGGTTGAACAGGGGAACAATCCAGCCAGCATCCGCAAGCCGATCACCAGGTCACGAGGAGTGGCACCATGTCAGTGGACCGGTACTTCCGGATCTCCGAGCGGGGATCCACGTTCGCCCGGGAGATACGCGGCGGTTTCGCCACGTTCTTCACCATGGCCTACATCCTTGTCCTGAACCCGATCATCCTCGGCAGCGCCAAGGACAGGTTCGGGCACACGCTCGACACCGGCCAACTCGTCACCGCCACCGCGCTGGTGGCGTGCGTGATGACCATCGTCATGGGCGTCGGCGGCAACCTCCCGCTCGCCATCGCCGCCGGCCTCGGCCTCAACGCCGTCGTCGCCTTCCAGCTGGCCCCGCTGATGAGCTGGCCCGACGCGATGGGCCTGGTGGTCCTGGAGGGCCTGCTCATCTGCCTGCTGGTCCTCACCGGACTGCGGGAGGCCATCATGAACGCGATCCCGCAGCAGCTGAAGCAGGCGATCGGCGTCGGCATCGGCCTGTTCATCGCCTTCATCGGCTTCGTCGACGCCGGGTTCGTCAGCCGCATCCCGGACGCCGCGCACACCACCGTGCCCGTGCAACTGGGCGCCGTCGGCCGCCTGACCGGCTGGCCCGTGCTCGTGTTCTGCCTCGGCGTGCTGCTGACCGTCGCGCTGCTCGCCCGGAAGGTGAAGGGCGCGATCCTCATCAGCATCGTGACGATGACCGTCGTCGCGATCATCGTCAACGCCGTCGCCGACATCAAGAGCTGGGGCCTGACCACGCCCAAGGTGCCCGACAAGCTCGTGGCCGCCCCGGACTTCGGGCTCATCGGTCACTTCAGCCTGTTCGGCGGCTTCGCCAAGGCCGGCGTCCTCACCGCCGTACTGCTGGTCTTCACCCTCATCCTGTCCGACTTCTTCGACGCCATGGGCACGATCGTCGGCATCAGCGCGGAGGCCGGACTGCTGGACGAGAAGGGGCAGGTGCCCGGCATCGGCCGCGTGCTGTTCATCGACGGCGCCGCGGCCGCCGTCGGCGGTCTCGGCTCCGCCTCCTCCAACACCGCCTACATCGAGTCCGCGGCCGGCGTCGGCGAGGGCGCCCGCACCGGCCTCGCCAACCTCGTCACCGGCGGCCTGTTCGGCCTCGCCCTCTTCCTCACCCCGCTGCTCACCATCGTCCCGCTCCAGGCGGCGGCGCCCGCGCTGATCGCCGTGGGCTTCCTGATGATGACCCACGTCAAGCACATCGACTGGGACCGGTACGACATCGCCATTCCGGCGTTCCTCACCATCGCGGCGATGCCGTTCACCTACTCCATCACCGACGGGATCGGGGCCGGTTTCCTGTCCTACGTCGTCATCAAGTCGGTGCTGGGCAAGGCGCGGGAGGTCAACTGGCTGCTGTGGGCCGTGTCGGCGCTGTTCCTCGTCTACTTCGCGATCGACCCGGTCGAGCAGATGCTCGGGGTGAAGTGAGGGGCGCCGACGCTCACCTCAGCGCCGCTTGCATCATCGCCTTCGCCACCGGCGCCGCCAGACCGTTGCCGCTCACTTCCGACCTCGCCGCGTCCGACTGCTCCACCATCACGGCGACGGCCACCTCCTTGCCGCTGCTGTCGGACTTGGCGAAGGACGTGAACCAGGCGTAAGGCGTCTTGCTGTTGTTCTCGCCGTGCTGGGCGGTGCCGGTCTTGCCGCCGACGGTGGCACCGTCGACCAGGGCGTTCGTGCCGGTGCCGTCCTTGACCACCGTCTCCATCGCCGACTGGAGCTGTTCGGCGGTGGAGGCGGAGACGATCTCCTTGCTGTCCGCGCTGTCGTCGTAGTTCTGCAACACATCACCGCCGCTGTCGGTGATCTGCGACACCATATGCGGCGAGACCAGCTTGCCGCCGTTGGCTATGGCCGCGGACACCATGGCCATCTGCAGCGGGGTCGCGGTGACATCGAACTGTCCGATACCGGACAGCGCGGTCTGTGCCTGGTCCATGCCGGAGGGGTACACGCTGGCGTAGGCCCGCACCGGCACGTCCTGCTTGTCGTTGTTGAAGCCGAACTTCCCGGCCATGGCCCTCACCTTGTCCTGCCCGAGCTGGACGGCCATGTGGCCGAAGACGTTGTTGCAGGAGTACTGCAGGGCGACGCGGATGGGGGCGTTCCTGCACGGCGCCGACTTGTTCTCGTTCTCCAGCACGTGCGTCGTGCCGGGCGGGGTGTACGGGTCGGGGCTGTCGGTCGGAACGTCCACGTTCTTGTACAGCCCGTCCTCCAGCGCGGCCGCCGCCACGACCAGCTTGAACGTCGAGCCCGGTGGCAGCGGCTGGCGCAGCGCGCGGTTGGTGAGCGGCTTCTCCTTGTCCGCGTTGAGCTGCTTCCAGGCGCCCCCGGCCGTGTTGGCGTCGGTGAGCGAGGAGGGGTCGTACGACGGCGTGGACACCGCCGCGAGGATCTTGCCGGTCTTCGGGTCGATCGCGACGGCGCCGCCCTTCTTGCCGCCGAGCGCGCGGTAGGCCGCCTTCTGCACGTCCGGGTCGATCGTGGTGAGCACGTTTCCCGGGTCGGCGCGCTTGCCGGTGACCGAGTCCAGCACGGTCTTCAGCCGGTTGTCCGTGCCGTCGAGCAGGTCCTTGTAGATGCCCTCCAGCTGCGTGGGGGCGTAGGCCTGCGAGGCGTAGCCCGTCACCGCCGCGTAGAGCCTGCCGTCCGTGTACGTCCGCTTGTACGCGAGGTCGCTCCCCCTGGTCCGCGTGGAGCCGGTGATCGCGTTCCCGGCCACGATGATGTTCCCGAGCGGCCGCGAGTACGTCTGGATCGCGTTGCGCCGGTTGTCGTTGTCGTCCGCGAGGGCCTTGCCGTCGTAGAACTGCACCCATGTCGCCCTGACCAGCAGAGCGAGCACGAGCAGCAGCGAGAAGACGGACGCCCGCCTGATCGTCTTGTTCATCCCGCTCCGAAGACGATCGGGAAGGGGTTGATCGTTCCCGTACGTCCCGTTTTCTCATCCCGCGTTCAGGAAACCGGCCTCGTAGGCGGCGATCACCGCCTGTGTGCGGTCCCGGGTGCCCGTCTTGGCCAGCACCGCCGCGACGTGCGACTTCACGGTGGCGGGGCCCACCTCCAGCCGCCGGGCGATCTCGGCGTTGGTCAGTCCGTCGGCCATGTGCCGCAGCACGTCGCGTTCGCGTGCGGTGAGCTTGCTCACCCAGGGCGCGGACGGGGCGGTCCTGCGTCCGTGTTCGGCCGCGAGCGCCCGGACGGCCGACGGGAACAGCAGGCTGTCGGTGCGCGCGACCAGCCGTACCGCCTGCACCAGGGCGTCGGCGTCGGACCGCTTCAGCAGGAAGCCGGCGGCTCCGGCGCGCAGGGCGTCGTAGACGTAGGAGTCGTTCTCGAAGGTGGTCACGACCAGGATCCGCGGCGGCTCCGGCATGGTGGCGACGAGCTGCTCGGTGGCCCGGATGCCGTCGATCTCCGGCATGCGGACGTCCATGAGCACGACGTCGGGCCGCAGTTCCCGGACCACGGAGACGGCCTCGGCACCGGTCGTGGCCTCGCCGGCCACCTCCAGGTCCGGTTCGGCGGAGAGGATGGCGCGCAGGGCGGTGCGGACCATGCGCTCGTCGTCGGCGAGGACGAGCCGGATGGCGGGCCGGGTCATGCGGTTCCCTTCGGGAGCTGTCGGGTCGGCGGGCCGGGTGGCGTCATGGGCGTGGTCAGGGGCAGTCGTACGGACAGGCGCCAGGTGTCCGCCGACGGTCCCGCCTCAGCCGTGCCGCCGAGCAGCCGCACCCGGTCGGCGATGCCCCGCAGGCCGTGGCCGCCGCCGGGGCGGGGAGCCCGGGCGGCGCCCAGGGGGTTCTCGACGGTGATCTCCAGCTGCCCGGCGGCGGCGGTGATGCGGACGGCGACGGGCGCACCGGCGTGTTTCAGCGCGTTGCTCAGGCCCTCCTGCACGATCCGGTACGCCTCTCGGGAGACCAGCGGCGCCAGCGCGGCGAGGTCGGTGCCGACGGTGGCCGTCACCGGCTGCCCGGCGGCCCGGGTCCGGCGCAGCAGCCCGTCCAGGTCGCTCTCCAGGGTCGGCGCGGGCGCGGTGCCCGGCGCGTCCCCGTCCCGCAGCACGCCGAGTACGGCGTCGAGTTCGCCGACCGTGCGCCGGGTGGTCTCCTCGATGGCGGCGAGGGCCTCGCGGACGAACCCCGGGTCGCTGTCGAGGAGCCGGCGGGCGGCGCTCGCCTGGAGGGTGACGGCGCTCAGGGCGTGACCGACGCTGTCGTGCAGCTCGCGGGCGAGCCGGTTGCGCACGGCGAGGTCGGCGGCGCGGGCCTCGGCGGCTGCCAGCCGGTCCTGAGGGGTGGGCCCGAGCAGCACGGGCGCCCAGCGGGCCAGCAGGGCCCCGCAGCCGGCGGCGCAGGCGGCGAGGGCGAGCAGCGTGGCCAGGCCCGCGACCGGGGCGAGCGCCAACGCCCAGGTGTGGTCGAACACTTCGGGCGGAGCCGGCGGGGAGTGGCGGAGCCCTGCGAACAGGGGCAGGACCATCAGCAGCACCGCGAACGGCGGCACGGCCAGCGACATGCCGGCGATGATGCCGCCGAAGCCGAGGTGCAGCGTGAACCAGGCCGCCGTACGGGCCCGTTCGGACCGCGTCCTGGCCGGGCCGTGGGCGAGCGAGTCCGCGTCGATCCCGCACAGGGCTCTCACCGCCGCCGACTCCAGCGGCCGGGTCAGAGGGAACAGCGCCGTGACGGTGGCGATCGGCAACCCGACGGCGAACGAGCCGAGTTGGAGCGGCAGGGACCGGAAGACGTCGTCCACGCCGGTGAGCGGCCCGACGATCACCGAGCCGACGAGGACGTACGGCATGGCGAGCGCACCGCCGAGGATCAGATGGATCCAGCGGCGCCGCGCCCGCCCGCCGAGGAGCAGGACCAACGCCCTTGTCACTGCGGCGCCTTGACGGGCCGGACCGTGAGGAAGCGGGCCATGACGCCCGCCACGAGGAAGCCGGTGATCATCTGCCCAGCGTAGGCGAGGCCGGTCAGCGGCGCCGGGCTGTCGCCCGTCACCAGCACCGCCAGCGACATCCATCCGCCCCAGCAGGCCACCGCCCCCGAGCCGATCCAGGCCGACGCGAGCGGTACGGCGACCGGCAGCGCACCGCCCCGGCCAAAGGCCAGCTGCCAGGCTCCGGTGACGGCCGCGGCGAGGAAGAGGACGTAGACGCACTGCATGGGCCGGTCGCCGCTGCCGTCCGGTGCGGCCGCCCCGCAGGCCCGCAGCAGCCGCACCGCGGCCGGGACCAGCGCGATCAGCGCCGCCGCGAGGGCCGTCCGCCGCTGCGGACGTCCCGCGCCCCCGGCCGGCAGCTCCCGCATCCGCCCCCGCCACAGATGCCCCCAGCGCTCGCGGGCGTACCCGGTGAACAGCGCCCCCAGCGCCAGCCCCTGCACGATGAACCCGCCGTACACCACCCCGAAGACCCAGTCGTCGAGGAACGGCTTGCCGGCCGGGCCGCCGCCCCCGCCGCCGGTGCCGTGGAGGACGAGTTGCAGCGGGAAGCCCACCATGATGGGCGCGAGGAGTCCCACGGCGAGCCACATCGGCACCGCGAGCAGCCAGGCCGGCACCCGCCGCCCCCACGGGCGGGTCAGCAGCAGCGCCAGCACCACCACGGCCGCGTCCATCAGGACGGTGAGACCGTTGGCGAGGATCATGGTGAGCCGGTGCTTCAGCAAGGGGCTGCCGTCCGGGATGCCGAGGTGGCTCCCGGCGATCCAGGCGAGCTTGAGGGACAGGTAGGGCAGGCAGGCGGCGACGGCGACGAGCCGGAGCGAGCGCCGCCCGGCGGAGACACCGGCGGGGACAGGAGCGGTTGAGATCGTCATGGCTCAACGCTCCCGTGTGAACAGGGGTGTTCACCTCCTGCCGCCCGACGATCCGTCTCCGCCGCACGGGGGAGGAACTCAGTCGTCCAGGACGAGCACGACCTCCTCGATCTCCCGGCCCCGCCCGTTCGCGTACCCGCGAGCCCGGGCCGTCTCGCGGAAGCCGCACTTGTGCAGCACCCGCAGCGACGCGGCGTTGTCGGCCGCCGCCCGCGCGTACAGCGGCCGTTCGGGCACCTCGGCCAGCAGGCCCCGCAGCGCCGCCGTGGCGACACCGCGGCCCCAGTAGGCACGGTCGATCCAGTACGTCACCTCGCGCTCGCCGGCCACCCCGTAGACCGCCGCGCTGCCGGCCACCTCGCCGTCGGCCAGGACCGTGCGCAGCACGTGGGCGGAGTCGCGCACACGCCGCCAGTAGGCCGCGAAGGCCTCCTGGTCGTAGGGGTTCTCCGGGCCGAACGCGGCCATCCGGACGGCCTCCGGGTCGGTCATCTGCCGGTAGAACACCGGCAGGTCACCGTCCTCCACGGCCCTGAGCGCGATCTCCATGGGACCCGACCCTACGACGGCACGGCCGCCGGGCCCGCGACCTCCCCGCGCTCAGAGCCTGCGCGTCGCCAGGGCCAGCCGGTCGCGGGCGTCGAACAGCGCGTCCTTGATCATCTGCTCGTGGGCGGGGGTCAGCCGGGCCACCGGCACCGAGCAGCTGATCGCGTCCCGGGCCGGGGTGCGGTAGGGGATCGCCACGCCGAAGCAGCGCAGGCCCAGCGTGTTCTCCTCGCGGTCGACCGCGAAGCCCTGCTCCCGCACCTGGTGCAGCTCCTCGATGAGCTTCTCCCGGTCGGTGAGGGTGTTCTCCGTCAGCGCCGGCAGGGTCTCCGGCAGCAGCTTGCGCACCTGCTCGTCGGTGTAGGTGGCGAGGATCGCCTTGCCGAGGGAGGTGGAGTGGGCCGGCAGCCGGCGCCCGACCCGGGTGAAGGGGCGCAGATAGTGCTGGGACTGGCGGGTGGCCAGATAGACGACGTTGGTGCCGTCGAGCCGGGCCAGGTGGATGGTCTCCGTGGTGTCGTCGGAGAGCCGGTCCAGGGTCGGACGGGCGGCGGCCACCACCTCGTCGCCGTCGATGTAGGAGGTGCCCACCAGCAGCGCCCGCACCCCGATGCCGTACCGCGTGCCCGTCGCGTCGGTCTCCACCCAGCCCAGCTCCACGAGCGTGCGCAGCAGCATGTACAGGCTGGACTTGGGATACCCGACGGCCTCCTGGACGGCCGCGAGGGAGTGCATGCCGGGCTTGCCGGCGAAGTACTCGAGCAATTCAACGGTTCGTACCGCGGACTTGACCTGCGCCCCGCCCGTCTCGCCTGCCGACATCGCCCTTGACCCCTTCAATCGCCGGGAAATAGTCTCCGAGCAGCGTATTCATCATCAGAGACAGTGTTCAGTATATCGAACGCGGCTGATCGGTGACCCTACTTCTTGCGGCCTTACTGGAGGGACCCGCGGTGGCAGCAGCACCAGTCTGGAGTGTCGACCCGCGTACCGGGAAGCAGCGTGAACAGGTTGCGGTGGAGGCTACAGCCCAGGAGGTGGACGCGGCGGTCCGGGCGGCCCACGCCGCACGCGGCGCCCTCGCCGACCGCGCGGTGCGCTCCGCCTTCCTGCGCTCGGCCGCCGCGGGCCTGGAGGCGGCCAGGGACGGTCTGGTCGAGACCGCCGACGCCGAGACCGCTCTCGGCCCGGTCCGGCTGACCGGCGAACTCGCCCGCACCGGCTACCAGCTGCGGGCCTTCGCCGGCATCGTCGACGAGGGCGCCTTCCTCGACGTCGTCATCGACCACCCCGACGACACGGCGACCCCGCCCGTCCCGGACCTGCGCCGCTACAAGGTGCCGCTCGGCGTCGTCGCCGTCTACTCCGCCTCCAACTTCCCCTTCGCCTTCTCCGTCGCCGGCGGCGACACCGCGAGCGCGCTCGCCGCGGGCTGCCCGGTCGTGGTCAAGGCCCACCCCGACCACCCGGCCCTGTCCGAGCTGGTCGCCAAGGTGCTGCGCCGGGCCGCGGCCGAGCACGGCATCCCCGAAGGCGTCGTCGGTCTCGTGCACGGCTTCGAGGCGGGCGTCGGGCTGATCCGGCACCCGCTGGTCGCCGCGGCGGGCTTCACCGGTTCGGTACGGGGCGGACGTGCCCTCTTCGACGCGGCCGCCGCCCGTCCCGTCCCGATCCCGTTCCACGGCGAGCTGGGCTCGCTGAACCCGGTCCTGGTGACCGAGGCCGCCGCCGCCGAGCGCGCCGAGGAGATCGGCACCGGGCTCGCCGGGTCGATGACGCTGGGTGTCGGACAGTTCTGCGTGAAGCCCGGCCTGGTGCTGGTGCCGTCCGGCGCGGCGGGCGACGGCCTGGTGAAGGCCCTGACGGCCGCGGTGAGCGACACCGAGGCGGGCGTGCTGCTGGACCACCGGATGCGGGACAACTTCATCGCGGGGGTGGCCGAGCGCGCGCAGCTCCCCGGGGTCGACTCCCCGGTCACCCCGGGCGCGGGCGGCGAGCACACGGTCAGCGCCGGGTTCCTGACGGTGCCGGCGGCCAGGCTGGCCGAGGAGGGGGCGTACGACCTGCTCCTGGAGGAGTGCTTCGGCCCGGTCACCGTGGTGGTGCGGTACGAGGACGAGGGCGAGGCCGCGGCCGTGCTGTCCCGCCTCCCGGGCAACCTGACGGCCACGGTCCAGCTGTCCTCGCAGGAGGCCGCCGGCGGGGGCCGGGGCGCGGAGCTCCTGGCCGAGCTGACCCCGCTGGCCGGGCGTGTCCTGGTGAACGGCTGGCCGACGGGCGTGGCGGTGGCGCCGGCCCAGCACCACGGGGGGCCGTACCCCGCGACCACCTCCACGTCCACCTCGGTGGGCGGTACGGCCATCGAGCGGTGGCTGCGGCCGGTGGTGTACCAGAACGCGCCCGCGGCCCTGCTGCCGGACGAGCTGAAGGACGACAACCCCCTCGGCCTTCCCCGGCGGTTCGACGGGCGCCTGGAACGCTGAACACGGGCACGAGAGAAACGAGAACCTGGGAGACTCGCCCCATGGACCTGAAAATCCCCGAACTGCCCTTCCCTCTCCGGACGTACGGGCCCGACGGACACTGGGTTCATGAGGACGGCGTGCTCACCGGATGGGCGGGACCCCGGCAGGACCGCTTCGTCACGCCCACCGGGGAAGCCCTGGACCCCGCCTCCGACGCGCCCCGGCTGCTGGGGGCGCCGGAAGGGGACTTCCAGCTGATCGCCCGGGTCACCGTCGGGTTCAACGCCTCCTTCGACGCCGGCGTGCTGTACGTCCATGTCGACGACCGGGCCTGGGCCAAGCTCTGTCTGGAGTACTCCCCGGACGTGCCCACCGTCTGCACGGTGGTCACCCGGGGACACTCCGACGACGCCAATTCCTTCACGGTGGAGGGGAGTTCGGTGTGGCTGCGGGTCAGCCGGACCGGGCGGGCCCTCGCCTTCCACGCCTCCCGGGACGGCGAGCGCTGGACCTTCGTCCGGCTGTTCACCCTCGGCGACGAGGAGCAGACCGGTGACGCGCTGGTCGGCTTCATGACCCAGTCGCCGCTGGGGGAGGGGTGCGTGGTCACCTACGACCACATCGAGTTCAGGACGTCCTGGCCGAGCGACCTGCGAGACGGAAGCTGAGGGCGAAGGCCGGGACGAGCAGGGCTTCGCAAGGCCCAGCCGTGTGACCACCGGCGGGCCCCGGCCTTCCACGGTTGCCAGGGCCGGGTTCCGGCCCGGGAATGAAACGGGGCTGTTTGAACGTTCACGTACCGGGCGGAGAGAGCCTCCGCGCCCGTACGACCTGGAGAGAGCCGAAGACATGCGCGTCGAGATCTGGAGCGACATCGCCTGCCCCTGGTGCTACGTGGGCAAGGCCCGCTTCGAGAAGGCGCTCGCTGCCTTCCCGCACCGCGAGGACGTCGAGGTCGTGCACCGCTCCTTCGAGCTGGACCCGGGCCGCGCCAAAGGGGACGTCCAGCCGGTGATCACCATGCTGACCAGGAAGTACGGCATGAGCGAGGCGCAGGCCGAGGCCGGCGAGGACAACCTCGGTGCCCAGGCCGCCGCCGAGGGCCTGGACTACCGCACCCGGGGCCGCGACCACGGCAACACCTTCGACATGCACCGCCTGCTGCACTTCGCCAAGGAGCGGGGCCGGCAGGACGAGCTGATCCAGATCCTGTACCGGGCGAACTTCGCCGAGGAGCGGTCCGTGTTCACCGAGGGAGACGAGCGGCTCGTCGAGCTGGCCGTGGCGGCCGGTCTCGACGCCGAGGCCGTCCGCGCCGTGCTCGCCGACCCGTCCCGCTACGCCGACGACGTCCGCGCCGACGAGCGCGAGGCCGCCGAGCTCGGCGCGACCGGCGTGCCCTTCTTCGTCCTCGACCGCACGTACGGCGTCTCCGGCGCCCAGCCGGCCGAGGTCTTCACCCGGGCGCTGACCCAGGCCTGGGGCGAGCGCTCTCCGCTGAAGCCGGTCGAGCAGGGGGACCAGGGGGAGGGGGCAGCCTGCGGGCCCGACGGGTGCGCGGTGCCGCAGCAGGGCTGAAACCGCAGGTCGGGGCGGACGTATAAGGAGTCCCTTGGCGATCCGCGGAAAAATTCGCAATGGACGGGGACTTCCCGGGGCCGCAGAGTGGACCCATGAGGAACACGGAGACCACGGAGACGTTCGACCACCTCGTCCGCGCCGAGTTCGCCCCGAAGAACACCTACCTGAACACCGCGAGCAGCGGCCTGCTCCCGGCCCGTACGGTCGCCGCGCTGCGCGAGGCGGTGGCCATCCGGGCCGAGGGCCGGCCACTGGACCCGCTGTTCGACGACGTGGAGGTCGCCCGGGCCGCGTTCGCCCGGCTGGCCGGAGTGCCGGTCACCCGGGTCGCGGCGGGCCCGTCGGTCTCCGCCCAGACCGGGCTGATCGCCGCCTCGCTGCCCGCGGGCGCCGAAGTCCTCACCGCCGAGGACGACTTCACGTCCGTACTCAACCCGTTCCACGCGCGCGGCGACCTCAAGGTGCGCGCGGTGCCGCTGGAACGGCTCGCCGAGTCGGTCCGCCCGGGCACCGCCCTGGTCGCGGTCAGCGCCGCCCAGTCCGCCGACGGGCGGATCGCCGGCCTGCCCGCCCTGCGCGAGGCGGCCCGCGCGCACGGTGCGCGCACCTACGTCGACTTCTCCCAGGCCGCCGGCTGGCTGCCGATGGAGGCCGACGCCCACGACTTCACCGTCTCCACCACCTTCAAGTGGCTGCTCGGCCCGCACGGGGCGGCCTTCCTCGTCGTCCCCGAGGACTTCGGCGGGCTGTCCCCGCTGCTGGCGGGCTGGGTCGCGGCCGAGGAACCCTGGAACAGCTGCTACGGCCCGGTGACCGAACTCGCCCACTCCGCACGGCGGTTCGACGTCAGCCCCGCTCTGTTCACCTACACCGGGGTGGCGCGGTCGCTCGCCCTGATCGAGGAGCTGGGCGTGGCCGCCGTACAGGCGCACGACCTGGCGCTGGCCGACCGGTTCCGCACCGGACTCGCCTCGCTCGGCCACGAACCGCTGCCCGCCCCCGGCTCGGCCATCGTCTCCGTGCCCGGACTGGGCGCGCGCCAGCCGGAGTTGAGCCGCGCGGGCATCGAGGTCTCCGACCGCGCCGGTAACCTGCGCGCCTCCTTCCACCTCTACAACACGGAAGCGGACGTGGACCGCCTGCTGGACGTGCTGTCCGGCTGACGACATGACCGGGCCGGAGCCCCCCGTCCCACACGAGGAGGCCCCGGCCCGGAGCCGTACGTCCGGCGACTACTTCACCTTCACCGGCGTGAAGTCCCGCGCCCTGATGCCGCGTTCTCCGGGGGACAACCCCCGGACCCCCGGCCGGTCTCCGCTCACCGGACGGGAGTGAAGTCCCTTGCTCCAATGAACGTGGGCCGTCGCACCGGAGCCGCGAACGGCTCGACCGCCTTGTTCTCCACGCTGTTGAACACGATGAAGACGTTGCTGCGCGGGAACGGCGTGATGTTGTCGCCCGAGCCGTGCATGCAGTTGCAGTCGAACCAGGTCGCCGAGCCGGCCTTACCGGTGAACAGGCGGATGCCGTGCTCGCCGGCCAGCGCGGTCAGCGCCTCGTCCGAGGGGGTACCCGCGTCCTGCATCTGCAGCGACTTCTTGTAGTTGTCCTTGGGCGTGGCGCCGGCGCAGCCCAGGAACGTCCGGTGCGAGCCCGGCATGATCATCAGGCCGCCGTTGGTGTCGAAGTTCTCGGTCAGCGCGATCGAGACGGACACCGTGCGCATGTTCGGCAGCCCGTCCTCGGCGTGCCAGGTCTCGAAGTCCGAGTGCCAGTAGAAGCCGCTCGCGCCGAAACCGGGCTTGACGTTGATCCGGGACTGGTGGACGTACACGTCCGAGCCGAGGATCTGCCGGGCGCGCCCGACCACCCGCGGATCGCGCACGAGGTTCGCGAACACCTCGCTGATCCTGTGCACCTCGAAGACCGAGCGGATCTCCTTCGACTTCGGCTCCACGATGGAGCGCTCGTCGGCGCGGATCGCCGGGTCGCCGACCAGCCGGTCCAGCTCGCGCTTGTAGACCTCGACCTCGTCCGGGGTGATCAGCTGGTCGACGGCGAGGAAGCCGTCACGCTCGAACCCCTGCAGGCCGGCCGCGGAGATCGGGCCCGGGGTGTCCGGGGAGCCCCAGACGACCGGGTCCTGGCGCGGGACGGACACCTCGGTGGTGCCGCGGGTCGGGTAGAGATCCTTCACGGGTGCGGTGGTCATGGGTTCTCACACCTCCTCGGGCTCGGTGAGCAGCGGGTAGACGCCGTTCTCGTCGTGGTCCTCCCGTCCGGTCACCGGCGGGTTGAACACGCAGATGCAGTGGAAGTCCTCCTTGACGCGCAGCGTGTGCCGCTCGTGCCCGTCGAGGAGGTACATGGTGCCGGGCGTGATGGTGTACGTCGTCCCGGCCTCGTGGTCGGTGAGTTCGGCCTCGCCCTTGGTGCAGACGACGGCCTCGATGTGGTTGGCGTACCACATCGACGTCTCGGTGCCGGCGTACAGGATGGTCTCGTGCAGGGAGAAGCCGACCCGCTCCTTGGCGAGGACGATCCGCTTGCTCTCCCAGGTACCTGACTTCGCCTTGACGTGCCGGTCGGTGCCTTCGATGTCCTTGAACGATCGGACGATCACGGTGGTGCTTTCCTCCTGGTCGGCTTGCGGTTCAGACGGTTTCGCGGACGGCACGGGCGAGGACGCTCAGGCCCTCGTCCAGCTCGTCGGGCGTGATGGTGAGGGCGGGCAGCAGCTTGACGACCTCCCCCTCCGGGCCGGACGTCTCGATGAGCAGCCCGAGTTCGAAGGCCCGCCGCGCGATCCGCGCCGCCCGGCCCTTGTCGCGGAACTCCATGCCCCACACCAGGCCGCGCCCGCGGTACTCCTTCACGTCGGCGAGGTTCTCCTCGGTGATGGCGATCAGCGCCTGCTCGACCTGCTCGCCGCGGGCGCAGGTCTGCTTCTCCATGGCCGAGCCGTCGGTCCAGTACGCCTCCAGGGCCGCGGTGGCGGTGACGAACGCGGGGTTGTTGCCCCGGAAGGTGCCGTTGTGCTCGCCCGGCTCCCAGACGTCCAGCTCCGGCTTGAACAGGCACAGCGACATCGGCAGCCCGTAGCCGCTGATCGACTTGGAGACGGTGACGATGTCGGGCGTGATCCCGGCCTCCTCGAACGAGAAGAAGGCACCCGTCCGCCCGCACCCCATCTGGATGTCGTCGACGATCAGCAGCATGTCCTGCCGCTCGCACAGCTCCTTCAGCGCCCGCAGCCACTCGGGCCGGGCCACGTTGATGCCGCCCTCGCCCTGCACGGTCTCCACGATCACCGCGGCGGGCTTGTTGAGCCCGGAGCCCTGGTCCTCCAGCAGCCGCTCGAACCACAGGAAGTCCGGCACCGTGCCGTCGAAGTAGTTGTCGAACGGCATCGGCGTGCCGTGCACCAGCGGGATCCCGGCGCCGGCCCGCTTGAAGGCGTTGCCGGTGACGGCGAGGGAGCCCAGGGACATCCCGTGGAAGGCGTTGGTGAACGACACGATCGCCTCGCGCCCCTTCACCTTCCGGGCCAGCTTCAGCGCCGACTCCACGGCGTTGGTGCCGGTCGGCCCCGGGAACATGACCTTGTACGGCAGGTCGCGCGGGCGCAGCACCAGATCCTGGAAGGTCTGCAGGAAGGACCGCTTGGCCGTGGTCGACATGTCCAGGCCGTGGGTCACCCCGTCCCGGGACAGATAGTCGATCAACGCCCGTTTGAGCACCGGGTTGTTGTGGCCGTAGTTGAGTGAGCCGGCGCCGGCGAAGAAGTCGAGGTAGGCATGACCGTCCTCGTCGAACATCCGGCTGCCCTGCGCGCGGTCGAAGACCGTGGGCCAGCCGCGGCAGTAGCTGCGCACCTCGGACTCGAGGGTCTCGAAGACGCTGAGGTCGGGCTGGGTGATGGTCACGGTGAATCGCTCCTCAGTGGGCGGTGGTGTCGGTCAACGGGCCGATGCGGTAGAGGACTTCGGGATCGTGCGGGCCGTCCGGGAACAGCTCGGCGGGGAACAGCACCTCGCGCTCCAGACGCGCCCCGTGCCGGGCGGCGAACGAGGTGAACAGCCGCTCGGAGGCGGTGTTGCCCGGGGTGATGGTGGTCTCCACGTCGGTGATGCCGCGCTCGGCGGCGAGCCGGGCGGTCAGCCCGTCCAGCAGCGCGGCCGCGATGCCGAGACCCCGGTGGGCGGAGTCGACGGCCACCTGCCAGACGAGCAGCGTGCGGGGGCGCTCCGGCCGCACATAGCCGGTGACGAAACCGACCGGCTCCCCGTCCGCACCGCGCGCCACCGCCGAGGTGCCGGCGAAATCCCGGCACCACAGCAGATAGCTGTACGAAGAGTTCAGGTCGAGGGTTTTCGAGTCCTTGGCGAGACGCCAGAGCGTGGCTCCGTCCGTCACCGCCGGCTGGTCGACGATCAGGTCTGCGGGTGCGGCAGTCATGCGGCACGAATTTAGCGAGGCGAATTAGGAAATGCACGGCCGCTGTCGCTGTGCCGCACAGAGGGTGCGGCGAAATGCCCTAATTGACCCGCATCAAATCGGGACAAATGTGCCGCACTGTGGAGTGTGTCACACCCTTGAAACCGTCAAAAAACCGCTAGGAAACTTCCCTGTTTAGGCTTGCAAAAAGCGGGCAGAAGAAGACGGGAAGCTACCACCGGGAGAATTGGCAGAAATTGTGAAACCAAACTGAATAATGAATTCAGGCTCCGGTTGCCCCGTCGATTCGTTCACGCAGAATGTCGGCGTGCCCGTTGTGCCGGGCGTATTCCTCGATGAGGTGGACCAGCACCCAGCGCACACTGACCTCGACGCCGGTCATCGGTTCGTCCACGATCCGCCCGGTGTCCTCCAGGTCCCGCCCGGCGAGCAGCTCCCGGCCGCGCGCGACCTCCCGGCGCCACGCGCCCAGCGCCTCTTCCAGCCCCCGCCGGGGATCGAGGGCGTACCCCGTCGCCTCCTCGAACACCGGCGGCACGTCCAGATCGGCCAACACCCGCTGGAACCAGTTCCGTTCGACTTCGGCGAGATGCTGCACAAGCCCGAGCAGCGTCAGCGACGAAGGCTCGGCCGAGGCCTGCCGCACCTGCTTGTCGTCCAGCCCCCGGCACTTCAGCTCCAGCGTGGCCCGGTGAAAGTCCAGCCAGCTCTCCAGCATGGGGCGCTCGGGGCCGGTCAGGAGGGGGATGGGGCGGCCGTCGGGGAGCGTGTGGGGAGCCTGGGGTGTGTTGTGGGTCATGCGGTGAGGATGGCACGGGCCACTGACACCGGCCCCGGCACCGGCACCGGCAAAGAGGGTGCGACGGCCTCGGTCGTGTCAGCCCCCGAGCGCCGCCCCGAGCGCCGCCAGGCACCTCTGCACGGTTTCCGGCGAAGCATCCGCCCCGTAATGGTTCACCCGGATCATCTCCCCGGCCAGCGCGCCCCCACCCGCGGCCAGCGGCAGCGAGGGGTCACTCGCCAGCGCCCGGGCCACCACCTCCGACGCCACCACCCCCGACGGCACCCGGAGGGTCGTGGCCACCGGCGCCGCATCCGCGGCCTCGTACACATAGGGCTCAAGGCCCGCGCCCAGGGCAACCGCACCGGCCCGCGCGGTGAGCGCGGCGCTGCGGTGACGGTCCATCACCGCGTCCAGCCCCACCGACTCGATCCGCTCCAGACACGCCTGAAGCGCCAGCATCTCCAGCTGCGCCGGAGCGTGCGGCAGCGCCGTGCGGCCGGCGTCGAGCCAGCGCTCCTTCCAGTCGAGCAGGGACAGGTAGGAGCGGCGCGGCGCGTAGGGGTTGGCCGCCATCCGGGCCCACGCGCGCTCGCTCACCGAGATCGCCGACACACCCGCCGGGCCGCCCATCGCCTTCTGCGCGCCGATCACGCACAGGTCCACACCCCACGCGTCCGGCAGCACCGGCTCCGCGCCCACGGAGGCGACCGCGTCCAGGTAGAACAGCGCACCCTGCTCCCGGACCGCCTCGCCGATCGCCGCGACCGGGTTGGTGTTGCCGGTCGCCGCCTCCGCGTGCACCAGCGACACGAAGTCGATCTCCGGGTGCTCGGCGCACGCCTCCCGGACCTGGTCGGCGGTCACCGCCGTGTGGAAGGGCACGGAGAGGTCGTACACCGTCGCACCCGCGTCCCGGAGCCAGTTGCCGAAGGTCTGCCCGTAGGGGCCCGTGATCACGTTCAGGGCCACCGTGCCCGGACCGGCCGCCGCGCGGATCGCGCCCTCCAGCGGCAGCAGTGCCTCGCCCTGCGTGACCAGCACGTCCTGCCGGGTGCCCAGCAGCCGCGCGACCCCGTCCTCGATGGCGGCGAAGCGCTCGGCGCTCAGCGGGGGCAGGTCCAGGAACGGGTGGGTCACGGCCGCGCTCTCTTCGTTCTCGGGGTCAAGGTCCGGGGGTAATTCCATCGATCTTAGGTCCAACGCCGTCGTAACCATCGGTTTGATTTGAGAGACTCAAACTCTTCCTTATAATCAGAACCCACGGTTCCCCCACAGAGAAGATCCCCCCATGAAAACGCTCCTCGGACGCCGGACCCGCCTCCTGGCTGCCACCACCGCCACCGCCGGGCTCGTCCTCGTCGTGGCCGGCTGCTCCTCGAACGGCGGGGGGAGCGGCGGTGCCACCGTCAAGGGGGTCCACCTCGTCAAGGCCGGTCAGCTGACCACCTGCACCCACCTGCCCTACCCGCCGTTCCAGTCGGAGATCAACGGCAAGGTGCAGGGTTTCGACGTCTCCCTCATCGACCTCGTCGCCAAGAACCTCGGCGTCAAGCAGCAGATCGTCGACACGCCGTTCGAGAACTTCAAGACCGGCGCCTTCCTGAACTCCGGCCAGTGCGACCTGGCCGCCGCCGGCATGACGATCACGCCCGAGCGCAAGAAGAACGTCGACTTCTCCGACCCGTACTTCGAGGCCACCCAGGCCGTCCTCGTCGGCAGGAACAGCGGCATCAACTCCCTCGCCGACGTCAAGGCCAAGGGTGAGAAGCTCGGCGCCCAGGCGCAGACCACCGGCGAGGACTACGTCAAGGGCAAGGGCTACGACCCGATCTCCTTCGACTCCTCCGACGCGGTCCTCAACGGCCTGCGCACCGGCCAGGTCCAGGCCGTCGTCATCGACTACCCGGTCGTCCAGGGCTGGCTGAAGGACAAGGCCAACGCGGACAAGTTCAAGGTCGTCGACAACCTCAAGACCGGCGAGCAGTACGGCTTCACGGTCAAGAAGGGCAACACGGCGCTGCGCGAGGCCATCGACAAGGCCCTGAAGGACGCCAAGGCCGACGGCACCTACAAGAAGATCTACGAGCAGTGGATCGGCCCGTACAACGCCTCCGTGGCCTCTCCCGCCGCCTCATGACCGATACGGACGTACGACTCCAGCCGAAGAAGAAGGGGCTGACGCGACGTCAGAAGCGTCGGCTGTCGCGCGGCACCCAGTACGCCGTCTTCGTCGCCGCCGTGATCGCCATCGCGGTCTCGGCGGACTGGGGCCGGCTGCAGAACCAGTTCGCCCAGGGCGGCATCGCGAAGCAGATGTGGCCGGACGTCATCACGCTGGCGCTGAAGAACACCGTTCTGTTCACGGTGTCCGGCTTCGTCCTCGGTCTGGTGCTGGGCCTGGTCATCGCGCTGATGCGGCTGTCCTCCGTGGGGCCGTACCGCTGGGTGGCCGGCATCTACATCGAGATCTTCCGCGGCCTGCCCGCCCTGCTGATCTTCGTCTTCATCGCGGTGGCCGTCCCACTGGCCTTCCCAGGCACGGAGATCCCCGGCGGCACCTACGGCAAGGGCGCCCTCGGCCTCGGGCTCATCGGTGCCGCCTACATGGCGGAGACGTTCCGCGCCGGCATCCAGGCGGTGCCCAAGGGGCAGCTGGAGGCGGCGCGTTCGCTGGGCTTCTCGCCCGCGAAGGCCATGATCTCCATCATCATCCCGCAGGCGTTCCGGATCATCCTCCCGCCGCTCACCAACGAGCTGATCATGCTCTTCAAGGACTCCTCCCTGGTGCTGCTGCTCGGTGTGACCCTGGAGGAGCGCGAGCTGTCCAAGTTCGGCCGGGACCTGGCCAGTACGACCGCCAACTCCACGCCGATCCTGGTCGCGGGCCTGTGTTATCTGCTGGTCACCATCCCGCTCGGCTTCGTCGCCCGGCGTCTGGAGGCCAGGGCCCAGAAGGAGATCAAGTGACCCGCCCCGAGATCCGCGTCCAGGACCTGCACAAGTCCTTCGGCGACAACCAGGTGCTCAAGGGCATCGACCTGGAGATCGGCCGGGGCGAGGTCGTCTGCGTCATCGGCCCCTCCGGCTCCGGCAAGTCGACCCTCCTGCGCTGCGTGAACCTGCTGGAGGAACCCACCGAGGGCCAGGTCTTCGTCGGCGGCACCGAACTGACGGACCCCGACGTCGACATCGACGCCGTACGCCGCCGGATCGGCATGGTCTTCCAGCAGTTCAACCTGTTCCCGCACCTCAGCGTCACCGAGAACCTCACCCTCCCGCAGCGCCGGGTGCTCGGGCGGGACAGGGCGACGGCCGCGCGGATCGCCGCCGAGAACCTGGCCCGGGTCGGCCTGGCCGAGAAGGCGGAGGCCTACCCCTCCTCCCTCTCCGGCGGCCAGCAGCAGCGCGTGGCGATCGCCCGGGCGCTGGCGATGGGCCCGGAGGTCATGCTCTTCGACGAGCCGACGTCCGCCCTCGACCCGGAACTGGTCGGCGACGTCCTCGCCGTCATGCGCATGCTCGCCCGCGAGGGCATGACGATGATGGTCGTCACCCACGAGATGACCTTCGCCCGCGAGGTCGCCGACCGGGTCGTCTTCATGGACGGCGGCGTGATCGTCGAGGACGGCAGCCCCGAGCAGGTCATCGGCGACCCGCGGCACGAGCGCACCCGCCACTTCCTCTCCCGCCTGCTCGACCCGGCGATGGCCGAGGTCGAGGAGGAGACCTCGGACCAGGTGGGCAGGCCCGGGCAGTAGCTCATTAAGGTGCAGTACATGAGCGATGGCGCCGTGCTGCACGTGAAGGGGAGGGTCCTCGTCGGACCCGAGGACGTCCGCGACGAGCTGTGGGTGGTCGGGGGCCGGGTGTCGTACGACCGCCCCGCCGGGGCCCGGGACGTCCGGACCGTCGAGGGCTGGGCGCTGCCCGGCCTGGTCGACGCGCACTGCCATGTGGGCCTTGGTGCGGAGGGCCCGGTCGACGCCGCCACCGCCGAGAAGCAGGCACTCACCGACCGGGAGGCCGGCACCCTGCTGATCCGGGACGCCGGCTCGCCCTCCGACACCCGCTGGGTCGACGACCGCGAGGACCTGCCGAAGATCATCCGGGCCGGCCGGCACATCGCCCGCACCCGCCGCTACATCCGCAACTTCGCCTGGGAGGTCGAGCCGGACGACCTGGTCGCGTACGTCGCCCAGGAGGCCCGGCGCGGCGACGGCTGGGTCAAGCTGGTCGGCGACTGGATCGACCGCGACCTCGGCGACCTCGCCCCCTGCTGGCCGCGCGGGGCGGTGGAGGCGGCCATCGCCGAGGCCCACCGGCTCGGCGCCCGCGTCACCGCGCACTGCTTCGCCGGGAGCTCCCTGCGCGACCTGGTCGAGTCGGGCATCGACTGCATCGAGCACGCGACCGGCCTGACCGACGACCTGATCCCGCTGTTCGCCGAGCGCGGGGTCGCGATCGTCCCCACCCTCGTCAACATCGCCACCTTCCCGCGGCTCGCGGCCGGCGGCGACACCAGGTTCCCGCGCTGGTCCGCGCACATGCGCCGGCTGCACGAGCGCCGCTACGACACCGTGCGCGGCGCCTACGACGCCGGCATCCCGGTGTTCGTCGGCACGGACGCCGGCGGCTCGCTGGCCCACGGCCTGGTCGCGGAGGAGGTCGCCGAGCTGGTCACCGCGGGTATCCCGCCGGTCCAGGCCCTGTCCGCGACCAGCTGGGGCGCCCGCGCCTGGCTCGGCCGCCCCGGCCTGGAGGAGGGCGCGCCGGCCGACCTGGTGGTCTACGAGAGCGACCCGCGCGCGGACGTACGGGTGCTGGCGGCGCCGCGCCGGGTGGTGCTGAACGGGATCGTGCTCGAGTAGCCGCACCGGGGCGTACGGGAACGACTGTGCCCGGTGATTCGAATCGGCGTGCGTCATATCCACGTTTGAGTGAAGTGACCCGGGATCGCTGACCGTTCACCCGCAGTGCGTACAAGGTTGACGGGTCCCAAGCATGTTCCCACTGGGGGTCCCACCACCTTGAACAGCAACGACTTCCGTATGCCCGCACGCCGTCTCGCCACCGTGGCGACGGTCACCGCCCTGGCCGCCGGTCCCGCGGTCCTGGGCGCGGGCGCCGCGCACGCGACCACCGACCACGGTCGCGCCTCCGCCGTCGTCCTGCGCACCGGGCTCGACGTGTCCCTGCTCGACAAGACCCTCGACGTCCCGCTCGCGGTCTCCCTCAACGAGGTCCGGGCGCCGCAGAGCGCCGACAGGACCGCGCTGTCCGCCCGGCTCGACGGTGTGGCCGGCGGCAAGCCGTTCACGGTGCTCGGCGCGGACGTCGCCTCGGCGAGGGCCACCGTGACCGCCGAGCGCGCCGAGGGCTCGGTCCGGCTCGTCCACGCCAGGCTGCACGTCCCCGGCCTGCCCCTGCTGTCCCTGATCGAGGTCGGCGCGGTCACCGCCAGGGCGACCTGCGAGGTCGGCAAGGCACCGGCCGCCGACGCGAACGTCCTCGGCGCCGTCACCGTCCTCGGCAAGCGCGTCACCCTCACCGCCGGCGGCCCGACCGAGGTCAGGGTGCCCGGCGTCGGCGAGGTCCGCCTCGACCTCGCCCGGCGCAGCACCACGACCCGCACGGCCGCCGCCACCGCCCTCGAACTCAAGGTCTCCGTCAACCCGTTGAAGCTCAACGTCGCCGACGTCGAGGGCACCGTCACCCTGGCCAAAGCGACCTGCGAGTCCCCGACGGCCCCGCCCACCGGGCACCCGGTCCCGAGCCACGACCCGGCCGCCGACGTGAAGCCCCAGGGAGCCAGACAGGACCTCGCGGAGACCGGCGGCGGCTCCGCGACCCCGTACATCGCGGGCGGCGCGCTGGCACTGGTGCTGGTCGGCGCGGGAGCGGTGACGGTGGCCCGGCGCCGCAGGAGCTGACGCGACGTCCCTGTGCCGCTCCCCGCTCGGCCGTCACGCCGGGCAGGGAGCGGAGCCCCCTGGCGGGATCCGGCTACGGAAGCGCCGCCGACAGTGCCTTCAGGAAGCCGTTCACGGTCACCCGGTCCCGCACGGCCACCCGCAGCCACTCCTCCCCGAGCCCCGGAAACGTGTCCCCCCGCCGCACCGCATGGCCAAGCTCACGCAGCCGGTGCCGTACCACCGCAGCGCCCGGCACACGGACCAGCAGGAACGGCCCTTCCGCAGGCTGCACCACCCGCACACCCCGGTCGGCGAACGCCGTCAGCCCCGCCACCAGGTGCGCCCGGTCCGCCGCGATGCGATGCGCCGCGTGCCCCGCCTCCGCCAGTGCCCGCGGCGCGACACACGCCTCGGCCGCGGCCAGCGCCGGCGTCGACACCGGCCACAACGGCTGAGCCCGCTCCAGCTCGGCGACGATCTCCGCGGGAGCCAGCACATACCCGATGCGCAGCCCGGCCAGCCCCCACGTCTTGGTGAGGCTGCGCAGCACGACCAGCCCCGGCACATCGGTCCGCCCGGCCAGCGTCTCCCGCTCGCCCGGCACCGCGTCCATGAACGCCTCGTCCACCACCAGCACCCGCCCCGGCCGGGCGAGTCGGGCGATCGCCTCCGCCGGATGCAGCACGGACGTCGGATTGGTCGGATTCCCGATCACCACGAGATCGGCATCCTCCGGCACCGCCGCCGGATCCAGCCGGAACCCGTCCTCCTCCCGCAGCAGCACCCGCTCCACGGTGTGCCCCGCGTCCCTGAGCGCCGCCTCCGGCTCGGTGAACTGCGGGTGCACGACGACCGGTTGCCGTACCTTCAGCGCGCGGGCGAGCAGCACGAACGCCTCCGCCGCGCCCGCCGTCAGCAGCACCCGTTCCACCGGCAGCCCGTGCCGCGCCGCCACCGCCGCGCGCGCGGCCCGCCCGTCCGGGTAGGCCGCGAGGGACGCCAGCGAGCCGGCGATCTCCTCCCGCAGCCACGCAGGGGGCGTGTCCGCGCGGACGTTGACGGCGAGGTCGACCAGCGCGGCCCCGTCGTCCCGCACCTCGGCGTCCCCGTGATGACGCAGATCCGGTCCCGTGCCCTCAGTGCGCATGGCTGTGCGAGTGCCCCCCGTGATGGTGATGCCCGTGCCCGTGCCCGTCGTGGCCGTCGTCGTCCGGGTGGTAGTGCGGCTGCTGCGGCAGCCCCACCTTGTCCTCGAAGCCCGGCAGCGCGATCCGGTACACGCACGAGTCGCAGTTCATGCGCAGATCGCCCTTGACGGCCTCCTCGTACCGCTCCGTCACCAGGTCCAGCAGCTCCGGCTCGGGCCCGATGACATCGGCCGACCGCACCTCGATCTCCGGGTGCGCGGCCGCCCACCCCTCGGTCTGCTGCCGCACCCGGTCCGGCAGGATCCCGGTGAACAGGAAGTAGGGGAGTACGACGATCCGCCGCGCCCCCAGCGCCGCGCACCGGTCCAGCCCGCTCGGCACGTCCGGCGCCGCCAGCGACACGAACGCCGTCTCCACCCCGGCGTACCCGCGGCCCTCCCACAGCAGCCGCGCCGCCTTGTGCACCTCGGCGTTGGCGTCGGGGTCGGTGGAGCCGCGGCCCACCAGCAGCACGGTCACATCGGCCCGGTCCCCGGTGCTCCGCCCGGAGGAACCCAGCGCCTCGTCCAGCCGCCGCTCCAGCACGCTCAGCAGCGCCGGGTGCGGGCCCAGCGGACGGCCGTAGGTGTACGAGATGCCCGGGTGCCGTTCCTTCTCGCGGGCCAGTGCGGCCGGGATGTCACCCTTGGCGTGCCCGGCGGACACCAGCATCAGCGGCACGGTGGCGAACCGCCGTACCCCCCGCGCCACCAGTGCGGCGACGGCCTCGCCCAGCGGCGGCGCGGACAGCTCGATGAAGCCGCCCGCGACCGGCATGTCGGAGCGGAGCTGCAACTGCCGCACGAAGTCGCGGAACGCCTCGGCGCCGGCGTCGTCACGGGTGCCGTGTCCGGCGATGAGCAGGGCGGGCGGGGTGGTCACGAGGTCTCCTCAGACGAAACGGGGTGGTACAGCAGGGCGTTGAGCGCGGCGGCGGCAACCGCCGAGCCGCCCTTCTCGGACACGTTGCTCACGGCGGGCAGCCCGCTCTCCCGCAGCGCGGCCTTGGACTCGGCGGCGCCGACGAAACCCACGGGCAGGCCGATGACGAGCGCGGGGGAGGCGTCCAGGGCGAGCAGCTCCTCCAGGGCGGTCGGCGCACAGCCGATCACCCACAGGGCGCCGGGCCCGACCTGCTCGTAGGCGAGCCGGATCGCATGGGCCGAACGGGTCAGTCCCGGGCCGGACTCGGCGTCCTTGAGCCGGCAGACCGTCTCCCGGCGGGTGATGCCGGCCGCGACCATCTCCACGTCCACGACGACCGGCGCCCCGGCGTGCAGCGCGGCATGCGCCGTCACCAGGTCGCCTTCGTCCATGACGAGATCGGTCGCGTACTCCGGGTCGGCGGCGGAGTGGACGACCCGCTCCACCACCGCCCGGGTCAGCGGCGGGAAGTGCGAGGTGTCCAGGCGGGCGCGCAGCCGCCGGAAGGACTCCTGCTCGATCGGATGGACCACACGGGCCATGGGGTTCACCGGGCGCCCTCCTGGGTGCGTTCCTGCCAGCGGTAGCCGCGCGGGGTCACCATGCGCCCGGCGATGATCCGGGTCGCGGTGTTGCCCACCGTCACGACCGTCATCATGTCGACCGTCGCCGGGTCCAGTTCTGCGAGGGTCGTGACCCGGCTGGACTCGTCCGGCCGGGACGCGTTGCGGACGACCCCCACCGGCGTCGCCGGCTCCCGGTGCCCGGCGAGGATCGCGAGCGCCTTCGGCAGCTGCCAGTCGCGGCCCCGGGAGCGCGGGTTGTAGAAGGTCACCACGATGTCCGCCTCGGCCGCCGCCCGCACCCGCCGCTCGATGACCTCCCACGGCGTGTGCAGGTCGGACAGGCTGATGGACACGTGGTCGTGGCCCAGCGGCGCGCCCAGGACCGCCCCGGCGGCCAGCGCGGCCGTCACCCCGGGCACCCCGACCACGTCGATGTCGTCGGAGGCCTCCGCGAGCGCCGGGGACGCCATGGCGTACACCCCCGCGTCCCCGCTGCCGATCAGCGCCACCGCATGTCCGCGCCGGGCCTCTTCGACCGCCGTGCGCGCCCGCTCCTCCTCGGCGCCGAGCCCCGACTCCAGCACCCGGGTGCCGGGCCGCAGCAGATCGCGGATCTGGTCCACGTACTGGTCCAGTCCGACCACGACCGAGGCCCGGCGCAGCTCCGCCGCCGCGCGCGGGGTCAGCAGGTCCCGGGCGCCGGGTCCGAGCCCGACCACCGCGAGCCGCCCGCGCCCCGGACGCCGTACGACGGCACAGGTCGCCATCGCGGGCTGCCTGTCGGCCCGCACGGACTTCCGCTTGGGCACGAGGAGTTCACCACCGCGCACCAGAGCCGCCGCCTCGGCGACCGACGGGGTGCCGATGGCGGCGAGGGGCGCGTCCGAGGGATGGGGCACATCGACGGCGGCCAGCTCCTCGGCGGAGTACGTCACCAGCGGCACCCCCAGCCGCTCGGCGGCGGCCACGATGCCCGGCTCCTCCGACTTGGCGTCCACGGTGGCGAGTTCGGCGACGGACCTCGGGGACAGCCCCGCCTCCCGCAGCGCCCCCTCGACCAGCCCGAGGACCTCCTCCACCGGCACGCCCCTGGACGCGCCGACCCCGACCACCAGCGACGGCGGCCTCAGCAGCACCTCGCGCTCGCCGGGTGCGACGTCCCGGTCGGTCAGCCGGATCGTGTACGTGCCCCGCGGCGAGGTCGGCAGCGGCGGCAGCGGCCACGCCGACTCGGCCTCCAGCGCGACCGGTTCACCGTCCAGCAGGGCGCGCGACACGGTCGCGACCGAGCCCTCGTACGGCAGCCCCAGCGTGTCCAGGCCGGCCAGCCCGACCGAGTCCGTCGCGGTCGTCACCACCGGCTCGGCGCCCAGCAACTCACCGGCCTCCCGGGCGAGTTCGTTGGCGCCGCCGCCGTGCCCGCCGAGCAGCGACACCGCGAACCGGCCGCCCTCGTCCACGCACACCACACCGGGGTCGGCCGCCTTGTCGCCGAGCAGCGGGGCGAGCAGCCGTACCACCGCGCCCGTCGCCAGGAAGCACACCAGCTGCTCGCACTCGGCGAACGCGGCTCGGACCGCCTCCCCGACGGGCCCCTCGTACACCCGCGTACGGCCCGGCCAGGCCGCGGCCAGCCGGTCGCGCGCCGCCGCCCCCGCCGCGGTGGCGGAAATCAGGCCGATCACTCGAGAACTCCTTCACTAGGCACCGGGGTTCCGGTATTTCTTCCGCCCCAGAGCAGGAACACAGGATTGGTCGCCGCGAGCCGGGTCACGTCCCCGGGCAGCGGCGCCAGGCGCGAGGACTGCAGCAGCACCCCGTCGCAGGTGAACCCGGCGGCCGTGAGCGCCTCGCGCGCCGCCGGCACCCGGTCGAGGGCGGCCATGGCGACGACGACCGTACGCCGGGCCCGCCGGGCGCACGCGGTGACGACGGCGGGCAGTTCGCGCCCCCCGCCGCCGACGAACACGGCGTCGGGATCGTCGGCGAGCCCGGCCAGCACGTCCGGTGCCGAGCCGTGCACCACGTCCACGTCGACGCCGTGGGCGTGCGCGTTGGCGCGGATCCGCTCCACCCCGTCCGCCGCCTTCTCCACGGCGACCACGGCTGCGCCGAGCCGCGCGCACTCCACCGCCACCGAGCCCGAGCCGGCGCCCACGTCCCACACCAGGTCGCCCAGGCGCGGCCCCAGCCGGGCCAGCGCCAGCGCCCGCACCTCGAACTTGGTGATCATCGAGTCGCGGTGGGCGAACCCGTCCTCGGCCAGGGCCCACCGCGCAGGCCGCGCGGGAACCCCGGCGACCGTACGCACCGGTCCCAGCGCCCGCGCCTCGTCCAGACACAGCACCACGCTCACCGCCGTGCCCCAGTCCCGGGCGGCGGCCTCGGCGGGCGTGACCCGCTCGACCCGCTCGTCCGCTGAGCCGAGGGCGGAGGCGACGACCAGGACACGCCCCGGCTTCCGCGGCTCGTGCAGCAGCGCGGCCCCCAGTTCCGCCGGACCCGCGCCCGGCCCCGTCAGCACCGCCACCTTCGGCCGCGCCCGGCACACGTTGACCGCCGTGCGCAGCTCCCGGCCGTGCGCGCTGACGACCACGGCGTCGTCCCACGGCAGCCCCACCCGCGCGAACGCGGCCGCGACGGAGGAGACCCCGGGCCGCACATCCAGCAGCCGTGACCCGAACCGCTCGGCCAGCACCCGCACGATCCCGAAGAACCCGGGGTCGCCGGAGGCCAGCACCACCACCGGGAGCTCTTTGCCGACATACCCGGCGATCGTGTCCAGGGCGGGCGCCAGCGGTCCGAGCACGACCCGCTCGGCGCCCTCGGGCAGCCGTACCGCGTCCAGGTGCCGGCGCCCGCCGACCACCAGCGCGGCGCCCGCGACGACGTCCTCGGCGACCGGCGCGCCCGCGCCCGTCCCCGTGCCGACGACCGTGATCAACTCTTCGCCCTCTGCTCGCGCAGGGCTCGCCGGGCCTCCGGGTCGGCCTTGCGGTAGCCGTGGAAGTGCCCCGGGTGGTACAGGTGCGAGCGGGTGCCGTGCGCGTCCAGCGCCGGGCCGACCAGGAAGAGCGTGTGCTTCCAGAGTCTGTGCTCCTTGACCGTCTCCTCCAGCGTGCCGACCGTGCACTTCACGACCAGCTCCTCGGGCCAGGTCGCCTGGTGGGCGACGATCACCGGGGTGTCCGTCGGGTAGCCGCCCTCCAGCAGCTCGCGCACCAGCTGCCCGCTGCGGGCGGCGGAGAGGAAGATCGCCATCGTCGTACCGTGGCGGGCGAACTCCCGTACCTCTTCCCCGGGCGGCATCGGCGTCTTGCCGCCGCCCAGCCGGGTGAGGACGACGGACTGCGCCACCTCGGGAATGGTCAGCTCGCGCTGCGCCAGAGCGGCGACGGCGGAGAAGGACGACACGCCCGGTACGACCTCCGTGGCGATCCCGATCTGCGCGCACCGGTCCAGCTGCTCCTGCGTGCCGCCCCACAGGGCCGGGTCGCCGGAGTGGATCCGCGCGACCTTCAGCCCCTCGGCGTGGGCGCGCCGGTAGACGGCGACGACCTCCTCCAGGGGCATGGTCGCCGAGTCCAGGATCTCCGCGTCCTCGCGCGCGTGCTCGAGGACCTCCGCCTGGACCAGGCTCGCCGCCCAGATCACCACGTCCGCCTCCGCGATGGCGCGCGCGGCGCGCAACGTCAGCAGATCGGCGGCGCCGGGGCCGGCACCGACGAACGTCACCTTGCCGGTGGGGGCATCGGCCATGGGAAGGGTCCTCTCGTACGGGAAACACACATCAAAAGCGGGTGAAATGTCAGGGTCCGGCGGGGTGTGATCGGCGCCGGATGTGCGCGAAGGCGCCTCCATCGGATAGCAAGGCCCTATGGCGGTCTTCGTCGCGCTCGGCGCGTTCCTGATGACGCTGGCCGGCGGCTGGACGGCACAGCGCGTGACCGACCGGCGTCATCTCGTCCTGGGACTCGCCGGCGGCCTGATGCTGGGCGTGGTCGGCCTGGACCTGCTGCCGGAGGCGCTGCACGCCGCCGGCCGCGAGATCTTCGGCGTACCCGCCGCCCTGCTGCTGTTCGTGGCCGGCTTTCTCCTGGCCCATCTGGTGGAGCGCACCCTGGCCGCCCGCCAGGCCGCGCACGGCGGCGCCGAGGGACACAACCACCGGGCGCCCGAGGTGGGCCTCGTGGCGGCCGCCGCGATGGTGGGCCACAGCGCGATGGACGGCGTGGCGATCGGCGCGGCCTTCCAGGTCGGCGGCGGCATGGGCGCGGCCGTCGCGCTCGCCGTGATCGCGCACGACTTCGCCGACGGCTTCAACACCTTCACCATCACGAGCCTGTACGGCAACGCCCGCCGCCGGGCGATCGCCATGCTGGTGGCCGACGCCTGCGCACCCGTGCTGGGCGCGCTGTCGACCGCTTTCCTCCACATCCCCGAGACGGTGCTCGGCGGCTACCTGGGCCTCTTCGGCGGCGTCCTGCTCTATCTCGCCGCCGCCGAGATCCTGCCCGAGGCCCACCACGAGCACCCCGCGCGCTCCACCCTGCTGTGCACGGTGGCGGGCGCGGCGTTCGTCTGGCTGGTGGTGGGTCTGTCCGGCGGCTGAACGGACCGGTGGCCGGCGGCCGGTGTCACCGGCGGCCGCCCCGGCCGGCCGCCCCGGCCACCCCGGTCGCCTCACAGCTTCCCGCCCCGTCCGCCGTCCCGCCGCGGGGGCGCGATCAGCGTGGACAGGTACGGCAACGGCGTCCCGTCCAGCTCGGCGGCCGGCCGTACGGACTCCTCCGGCAGCCCCAGCGCCGATCCCCACACCGCGTCCGCCAGCCGCCCGTTCTCCTGCAGCGCCTCGGCGACCTCGGCGGCCTGCCGCCCGAACTTGTACGCGACGACGGTCCCGGGCCCGGCCAGCGCCTCCTTGAGCACGGCGGACCCGGCCGTCACCGGCACCAGCGTCAGCGGCTCGGTCCCCTCGGTCAGCACGGCACCGGACCGGGCCGCCAGATCCTGCATGGCGGTGATCCCGGGCACGGTCTCCACGACGACACCCGGCACGAGCCCGGCGATCGTCTGCGCGAGATAGGTGAACGTCGAGTACACGTTGGGATCGCCGATGGTGGCGAAGGCGACGGACGCGTGCCGCCTCAGCAGCTCGGCGACCCGCTCGCCCGCCGCGTCCCAGGCAGCCTCCCGGCGCGCCCGGTCGGTCCGCTCGTTCAGCGCGAACACCACCCGGACGACCTTGTCCTCGGGCACGTAGTGCAACACGGTCGCCTCGGCCCGCCCCCGCTCACCGCCATCTGTTCCATCGGATGAAGCCATCACGGGTACGACGACCACCTCGGCGGCCCGCAGCGCGTTGACCCCCTTGACGGTCACCAGCTCCGGATCACCGGGACCGACCCCGACCCCGACCAGCCTGCTGCTCATGACGTCCGGCACCTCTCCACGAACCGACGGGCGACACCGGGCCGGGACGCCCAGTGCGTGTGCAGATAACTCGCGTGCACGCCGTGCTGCACGAAACCTTCGACCCGCCGGACGGGCGCCCGCACGCCCCACGCCGGGGCGGCCCCGGCGCCGGGCTCGACGACGGTCCGGTGGAACTCGTGCCCCCGCATCCGCGTCCCCGCGGCGGCCAGCACACTGTCCCCGACGGCCACGGCGTCCCGGTAGCCCAGGGTGAGCCGTTCCGTCATCCGCGCGGTGGCGTCCAGCACCCCGCACATCGGCTGCCCGTCCAGCTCCCGGCACAGGTACAGCAGTCCGGCGCATTCGGCGGCCACCGGGGCACCGCTCAGCGCCAGCCCGGCGACGGCCTTGCGCAGTGGCTCGTTGGCGGACAGTTCGGCGGCGTACACCTCGGGGAAGCCGCCGCCGATGACCAACCCTGCGGTGCTGTCCGGGAGTTGCTCGTCCCGGAGCGGATCGAAGGTGACGACCTCGGCACCGGCGGCGGTGAGCAGCTCGGTGTGCTCGGCGTAGGAGAAGGTGAAGGCGGACCCACCGGCCACGGCAACCACCGCACGCCTCTTCGTCGTGGTGGCGGGCGGTTCCCAAGGAGCACAGGACAACGCTCCCGCACTCCGAGCCAGTCCGAGCAGAGCTTCGAGATCACACCCCTGTTCGACCTGCGCGGCCATCGCCGCCACCGCGGTCACGGCATCGGTCCGTCGTTCGGCAACCGGCACCAACCCGAGATGCCGCGACGGCGTGTCCACCTGAGGAACCCGCCGCAGCACACCCAGCACAGGCACCCCCGCCTGATCCAGCGCCTCCCGCAGCAGCTCCTCATGCCGGTCGGAGCCCACCTTGTTCAGGATCACGCCCCCGACCCGCACCTCCGGATCCCAGGAGGCGAAGCCGTGCACCAGCGCCGCCACCGACCGCGACTGCGACGACGCGTCGACGACCAGCACCACCGGCGCCCTGAGCAGCTTGGCGACGTGCGCGGTGGACGCGAGTTCACCCTCGCCCGCCGCCCCGTCGTACAGCCCCATCACCCCCTCGACCACGGCGAGGTCACACCCCCGCGCCCCGTGCAGGAACAGCGGAGCGACCAGCTCCGGCCCGCACAGGTACGCGTCCAGGTTGCGCCCCACCCGCCCGGTGGCGAGCGTGTGGTACCCGGGGTCGATGTAGTCCGGCCCGGCCTTGTGCGGGGACACGGCGAGCCCCCGCGCGGCGAACGCGGCCATCAGCCCCGTGGCGACGGTGGTCTTGCCGCTGCCCGAGGAGGGCGCGGCGATGACCAGCCGAGGCACCGACGACGTCACCACTCGATGCCCTTCTGGCCCTTCTGGCCGACGTCCATCGGGTGCTTGACCTTGGACATGTCGGTGACGAGGTCGGCGAAGTCCACCAGCTTCTCCGGCGCGTTCCGCCCGGTGATCACCACATGCTGCGTACCGGGCCGGTTGCGCAGCACGTCCACGACCTCGTCGGTGTCCACCCACCCCCAGTGCATGGGGTAGGCGAACTCGTCCAGCACGTACAGCCGGTAGGTCTCGGCGGCCAGGTCCCGCTTGACCTGCTCCCAGCCCTCCCGGGCCTTCTCCTCGTTGGTCGCGTTGTCACCCTGGATGTCCCGCTGGACCCACGACCAGCCCTCGCCCATCTTGTGCCAGTCGACGGTGCCGCCCTCGCCGGAGGCGCCGAGCACCCGCAGGGCGTTCTCCTCGCCGACCTTCCACTTCGCCGACTTGACGAACTGGAACACCCCGATGGGCCACCCCTGGTTCCAGGCGCGCAGCGCGAGCCCGAACGCGGCGGTGGACTTGCCCTTGCCGACGCCCGTGTGCACGACGACCAGCGGCCGGTTGCGGCGCTGACGGGTCGTCAGGCCGTCGTCCGGTACGACACTCGGCTGTCCCTGCGGCATCAAGCGGCCCTCCTCTGTACGTCCTTCACCAGCCCGGCGATCGAGTCCGCCCGCAACTCGTCGAGCGTCACCGCCGTACCGCCGAGCTCACCCGCGAGCTGCCCGGCGAGCCCGAGCCGCACCGGCCCCGACTCGCAGTCCACGACCACCGAGGCGACCGACTCGGCCGCGAACAACCGGGCCGCACGCCCCGCCAGCGCGACCGGCTCGGGGCCACCCGTGGCCCGCCCATCCGTCACGACGACCATCAGCGCCCGGCGCGCCGGATCCCGCAGCCGCTCCACGCGCAGCACCTCGTGGGCCCTGAGCAGCCCGGCCGCGAGCGGCGTACGGCCACCGGTCGGCAGCGACTCCAGCCGGGCCGCCGCCGCGTCCACGGAGGAGGTCGGCGGCAGCGCGACCTCCGCGGCCGCCCCCCGGAAGGTCACCAGGCCCACCTTGTCCCGGCGCTGGTAGGCGTCCAGCAGCAGCGACAGCACGGCACCCTTCACCGCGCCCATCCGCTGCCGCGCCGCCATGGACCCGGAGGCGTCCACGACGAACAGCACGAGGTTGCCCTCGCGTCCCTCCCGGGTCGCCTGGCGCAGATCGTCCCGGCGGATCACCAGTCCCGGCCCGGACCGGCCGCGCGCCCGCTGGTGCGGGGCCGCGGCCTGCACGGTGGCGGCCAGGTGCAGCTTGGTCAGCGCGCCCCGGGGCCGGCGGGCCCCGGTCGTCCGCCCGTGCTCGGTGCGCGCCCGCGACCGGCGGCCTGCGGCGCCCTCCCCGATCCCGGGCACGCTCAGCACCTTGGTCCGGAACGGCTCGGCGGCCCGTACGGCCGACTGCTCCCGTGCGCCGGACGCCTGCGGTTCCCCGCCCTCACCGGCCTCGGGTCGCGTGGCGGTGTCCCCGTCGCCCTGCGGGCCGCTGTCGGGAGCGGGCTGCCCACCGCCGCCACCGGGACCGTCGGGATCGGGATCCTCGTCGCCCTCGGAGTCGTCCCCCGAGAACTGCTCCAACGTCTCGTCCAGCTTGTCCTCGTCCAGACCAGGCGCGTCAAAGGGGTTACGGCGCCTGCGGTGCGGCAGCGCCAGCAGCGCCGCCTGCCGCACGTCCTCGGCGAGGACGTCGGTCCGCCCGGCCCACGCGGCCAGCGCGGTCGCCGTACGCGCCATCACGATGTCGGCGCGCATGCCGTCCACCTCGAAGGCCGCGCAGGTCGCCGCGATCTGCCGCAGCGCGCCGTCGCCGAGCCGCACCCGCGGCAGCAACTCGCGTGCGGCCACGATCCGTTGCCGTACGGCGGACTCCTCCTCGGCCCACCGCGTGGCGAAGCCCGAGGGATCGTCGTCGTACGCCAGCCGGCGCCGCACCACCTCGACCCGCTGCTCGGGCTCGCGCGAGGCCGCGACCTCCACGGTCAGCCCGAACCGGTCCAGCAGCTGGGGCCGCAGCTCGCCCTCCTCGGGGTTCATCGTGCCGACGAGCAGGAACCGCGCCGCGTGCCGCACGGAGACGCCCTCGCGCTCCACGTACGAGGCACCCATCGCCGCCGCGTCCAGCAGCAGGTCGACCAGGTGGTCGTGGAGCAGGTTGACCTCGTCGACGTACAGGATCCCGCGGTGGGCGTCGGCCAGCAGGCCCGGCTCGAACGCCTTCACGCCCTCGGCGAGCGCCCGCTCGATGTCCAGGGCGCCGACCAGCCGGTCCTCGGAGGCGCCGACCGGCAGCTCGACCATCCGCGCGGGCCGCCGCGCGCCCGGCCCCGGCTCGTGCGGGCCGTCGGGGCAGGACGGGTCCGGTGCCGCCGGGTCGCACGAGAAACGGCAGCCGGGCACGACGGCGACCTCCGGCAGCAGTGCCGACAGGGCGCGCACCGCCGTCGACTTGGCCGTGCCCTTCTCGCCGCGCACCAGCACACCGCCGACCGCCGGGGACACGGCGTTCAGCAGCAGCGCCAGCCGCAGGTCGTCCTGGCCCACGACGGCCGTGAAAGGGAAGGGGGTTGTCACTGGTCGTCGCCCTCCAAGTCGCCTTCCAGCTCCAGGTAGGTAGCGCGCAGCCGCTCCAGCGTCTCCGCGTCCGGCTCCGCCCACAGGCCACGGTCCGCCGCCTCCAGCAGCCGCTCGGTGATGCCGCGCAGCGCCCACGGGTTGGACTTCTTCATGAAGTCCCGGTTCTCCGGGTCGAAGACGTACTCCGCGCTGAGCTTCTCGTACATCCAGTCGTCGACCACGCCCGCGGTGGCGTCGTAGCCGAACAGGTAGTCCACGGTCGCCGCCATCTCGAAGGCGCCCTTGTAGCCGTGCCGTCGCATGGCCGCCATCCAGCGCGGGTTGACCACGCGGGCCCGGAAGACGCGGTGCGTCTCCTCACCGAGCGTGCGGGTCCGCACCTGGTCCGGTACGGCCGAATCGCCCACGTACGCCTCGGGGTTGGCGCCGGTCAGATGCCGGACCATGGCGACCATGCCGCCGTGGTACTGGAAGTAGTCGTCGGCGTCGACCAGGTCGTGCTCGCGGGTGTCGACGTTCTTCGCGGCGACCGTGATCCGCTTGAACGCCGTCTCCATGTCCCCGCGCGCCGCCCGTCCGTCGAGCCCGCGCCCGTAGGCGTAACCGCCCCAGACGGCGTACACCTCGGCGAGGTCGGCGTCGGAGCGCCAGTTGCGGGCGTCGATCAGCGGCAGCAGACCGGCGCCGTAGGCGCCCGGCTTGGAGCCGAAGATCCGGGCCGTCGCCCGCCGCCGGTCACCGTGCCCGGCGGTGTCCTCGTCGGCGTGGGCCTTCACGAAGTTGCTCTCGGCGGGTTCGTCCAGCTCGGCGACGGCCCGTACGGCGTCGTCGATCAGGCCGACGACGTGCGGGAACGCGTCCCGGAAGAACCCGGAGATACGGACCGTGACGTCGATGCGCGGCCGGCCCAGCTCCTGAAGCGGGACCACCTCGAAGCCCGTGACCCGGCGCGAGGCGTCGTCCCACACCGGACGGCAGCCCAGCAGAGCCAGGATCTCGGCGATGTCGTCGCCCTGGGTGCGCATCGCGGACGTGCCCCAGACGGTCAGGCCCACGGACTGCGGGTACTCGCCCGTGTCCTGCAGATACCTCTGCACCAGGGAGTCCGCGAGCGACTGGCCGACCTCCCAGCTCAGCCGCGACGGGATGGCCTTGGGGTCCACCGAGTAGAAGTTCCGGCCGGTCGGCAGCACGTTGACCAGACCGCGGGTCGGGGAGCCGGAGGGGCCCGCCGGGACATAACCGCCGTCCAGCGCCCGCAGGATGTGCCCGATCTCGTCGGTGGTGCGGGCGAGCCGCGGCACGACCTCGTCGCACGCGAACTCCAGCACCGCGGCGGCGTCGGCGAGCTGGGTGCCGAGCGCATCACCGAGGATCGCCGGTACGGCCGTGCGGTCCCAGGCCCGCTCCTCCATGCCCTCCGCGATCCGCCGGCACAGCTGCTCCAGCAGGTCGATCGCGTCGGAGGCGGTCCGAGCCGGGCCCTCCACCAGGTCCGTGAGCTCCACCGGCACCTTCACCGGAGTACCGGGCTCGCCCAGCAACTCCTTCTCGTCCAGACCGAAGTGGGCGGCGAGGCAGGACCGCAGCCCGGGCAGGGCGTTCGCCCGGCCGCCCCACACCTGGGACGCCCGCAGCACGGCCAGCACCAGGTTCACGCGGGGCTCGCCGACCGGGCCGCCGCCCAGGATGTGCAGGCCGTCGCGGATCTGCACGTCCTTGATCTCGCACAGGTAGCCGTCGATGTGCATGACGAACTCGTCGAACGCCTCGTCGTCCGGCTGCTCGTCCACATGCAGGTCGTGGTGCAGCTCGGCCGCCTTGACCAGCGTCCAGATCTGGGCGCGGACCGCCGGGGCCTTCGCCGGGTCCAGGTCGGAGACCAGCGCGTACTCGTCGAGCAGCTGTTCCAGCTTGGCCAGGTCGCCGTAGGTGTCGGCGCGCGCCATCGGCGGCACCAGGTGGTCGACCACCGTGGCGTGCCCGCGCCGCTTGGCCTGGGTGCCCTCGCCGGGGTCGTTGACGATGAACGGGTAGATCAGCGGCAGGTCGCCCAGGACCGCGTCCGGCGCACACCCGGCGCTGAGCCCCAGCCCCTTGCCCGGCAGCCACTCCATCGTGCCGTGCTTGCCCATGTGCACGATCGCGTCCGCGCCGAAGCTGTGGTCGAGCCACCTGTAGGCCGCCATGTAGTGGTGCGAGGGCGGCATGTCGGGGTCGTGGTAGATCGCGATCGGGTTCTCGCCGAATCCGCGCGGCGGCTGGATCATCACCACGACGTTCCCGAACTGGAGCGATGCCAGCACGATGTCGTCGCCGTCGACGTACAGGCCGCCCGGCGGCTCGCCCCAGGCCTCCACCATGGCTTCCCTGAGGTCCGGGTCCAGTTTCTCGAACCAGGCCCGGTAGTCGGCCAGCGGCACCCGCGCGGGCGCCGCCGCCAGCTGGTCCTCCGTGAGCCATTCGACGTCGTGGCCGCCGGCCTCGATGAGCCGGTGGATCAACTCGTCGCCGCCGGAGGGGTATTCGGTGAGGCCGTAGCCGGCTTCCCGGAGGGCGTCCAGGACCCGGACCGCCGACGCGGGCGTGTCCAGGCCGACCGCGTTGCCGACCCGGGAGTGCTTGGTCGGGTAGGCGGTGAAGACCAGCGCGATCTTCTTCTCCGCGTTCGGCTTGTGCTTCAACCGCGCGTGCCGCAGGGCGATTCCGGCCACCCGCGCGGCCCGCTCCGGGTCGGCGACGTACACCGGGACCTCGTCCGGACCCTGCTCCTTGAAGGAGAACGGCACGGTGATCAGCCGGCCGTCGAACTCCGGGATCGCGACCTGCATCGCCGCGTCCATGGGGGAGAGCGCGGCGTCCGACTCCTCCCACGCGGCCCGCGAGGAGGTGAGGCAGAGCCCCTGCAGGACGGGGATGCCGAGGTCGGCGAGCGCGCCGATGTCCCAGGACTCCTCGTCACCGCCCGCCGAGGCCTGCGAGGCGTGCGTACCGCCGGCCGCCAGCACGGTCGCGACCAGCGCGTCGGCCTTCCCCAGCAGCTCGTACAGCCCGGCGTCCGCGCCGCGCAGCGAACCGCAGTACAGGGGGAGCGCGTTGGCGCCCTTCGCCTCGACGGCGTCGCACAGGGTGTCCACGAAGGCGGTGTTGCCGCTGAGCTCGTGGGCCCGGTAGAAGAGCACGCCCACAGTGGGGCGTCCGTCGACGAGCGCACGATCACCGTGGACGCCGTACTCCGGCATCTTCCGCGGCTCCTCGAAGCCCTCGCCGGTCAGCAGCACGGTGTCCGAGAGGAACCGGGACAGCTCCAGCAGGTTCGCGGGCCCGCCCTCGACCAGGTACTTCAGTGCCTCGGCCACCACACCGGCCGGCACCGACGACTCGGCCATCAGCTCGGCGTCGGGCACGGCCTCGCCGCCCAGCAGCACGGTCGGGATCCCGGCCGCCTTCAGCGCGGCGAGCCCGTCCTCCCAGGCCCGTTTGCCGCCCAGCAGCCGTACGACGGCGAGGTCCGCGCCCTCGATCAGCCCCGGCAGCTCCTGCTCGACGTCCACCCGCGTCGGGTTGCCGATGCGGTAGTCCGCGCCGGAGGCTCGGGCCGCCAGCAGATCCGTGTCGGCGGTCGACAACAACAACACTGTGCTCATGCAGGCGCTCCCGGTGGGATGAAAGGCAGTCCTTGCGGCGCGCCCGACTCGATGAGCCGCCACAGCGCGTCCGTGTCCGCGTGCTGTTCGATCAGGTCGCCGAGCCGGTCGAGCTGCTCCTCGCGCAGCGCGGCGAAGGAGGTGTCCGGCGCGGGCACGAAGCGGCGGCCCGCGGCGGCGGCCACCTCGCGCAGGAAGGCCCGCCGGAAACCGTCCGACTCCAGCGAGCCGTGCCAGTGGGTGCCCCAGGTCCGGCCGACCCGGCAGCCGTCCAGGAAGGGTTCCCCTCCTTCCAGGGAGGCGACCCCGTGGTGGATCTCGTACCCCTCGACCCGCTCGCCGAGCGCCTCGCCGGCCGGCCGGGTCAGGGTCTTCTCGCGGGCGAACCGCACCCGCACGGGCAGGATCCCCAGGCCGGCCACATGCCCCTCGCGGCTCTCGACCTCGTCCTCGATGTGCTCGCCGAGGATCTGGAAGCCGCCGCAGATGCCGAGGACGGGCCTCTCATCGGCGGCCCGCCGCACGAGGGCGTCCGCGAGGCCCCGCTCCCGCAGCCACTGCAGCGCCCGGACCGTGCCCCGGGTGCCCGGAACCACGACCAGGTCCGCGTCCGCCAGCTCCTCCGGCCGGTCCACGAACCGCACCACGACCCCCGGTTCGGCGGCGAGCGCGTCCACGTCCGTGAAGTTGGACATCAGCGGGATCGCGCACACGGCGACCCGCAGCACGTCCTCGCCGGCGGGCGGGGTCACGGCCGACTCGCGGACCGTGCCGCGCAGCGAGACCCTCCCCCACGCTCGGCTTCGCTCGCGCGGGGGGACCCCCATCCCATCCTCCTCGTCGATACCGAGCCCGTGCCGGAACGGGAGGACACCGTAGGTGCGTCGCCCGGTGAGGCCCTGGAGCATCTCCAACCCGGGCTCCAGCAGGGAGACATCGCCGCGGAACTTGTTCACCAGGAACCCGGCTACCAGCTCCTGGTCCTCGGGTGAGAGCAGGGCGACGGTGCCGAAGAAGGAGGCGAAGACGCCGCCGCGGTCGATGTCGCCGACGACGAGCACGGGCAGCCGCGCGTTCCGCGCGATCCCCATGTTCACGATGTCGGTGCGCCGCAGATTGATCTCGGCCGGGCTGCCCGCCCCCTCACAGATCACCGCGTCATACGTGCCCCGCAACTCGGCGAGGCAGTCCAGTACCGTGCCGAGGAGCTTCTGCTGCCGTCCGCCGTGATAGCCGCGGGCACTCAGCTCGCCCACGGGCCTGCCCAGCAGCACCACCTGGCTGCTCTGTTCGCCGCCCGGCTTGAGCAGCACCGGGTTCATCAGCGCGGTCGGCTCGATCCGGCACGCCTGGGCCTGCATGGCCTGCGCCCGCCCGATCTCCGCGCCCTCGCGGGTCACGAAGGAGTTGAGCGACATGTTCTGCGCCTTGAACGGCGCCACCTTCACGCCCTGGCGCACCAGCCACCGGCAGATCCCGGCCGTCACGACGCTCTTGCCGGCGTCGGAGGTGGTGCCGGCGACGAGGAGTCCCCCGTTCACTTCCCACGTCCCTTCAGACCCTTGACGACACCATTGACGAGGAGGCGCGCGGCGACCGTGGTGCCGAGCGCGAGCACGCCGACGCGGCGGGAGAGCCGTACGGCCCGGTCGATGTCGGTGACCTGGACGGCCCGGCCGGTGTCGCCGTTGAGCACGGGCCGGTGCTCGACGCGGCCGCCGTAGGAGAGCGTGCCGCCGAGGCGCACGCCCAGGGCGCCCGCGAAAGAGGCCTCCACGGGGCCCGCGTTGGGGCTCGGGTGCTGGTGGGCGTCGGCCTTCCAGGCGCGCAGGGCACCCCGCGGGTCGGATCCGGCCGCGGCGGCGAGTACGGCGGTGAGCCGGGCCCCCGGCCAGCCCGCGACGTCGTCGAGCCGGGCGGAGGCCCAGCCGAAGCGCCGGTAACGCGGGGACCTGTGACCGACCATCGCGTCCAGGGTGTTGACGGCCCGGAAGCCCAGCAGCCCGGGCACCCCGCCCACGGCCCCCCACACCAGGGCGCCCACGACGGCGTCGGAGGTGTTCTCGGCGACCGACTCGACCACGGCCCGGGCGATCCCGTCGGCGTCCAGCGCCTGCGGGTCCCGGCCGCACAGATGCGGCAGCCGCGCCCGCGCCGCCTCGACGTCCCCGGACTCCAGGGCGCGCCCGATGGCGCGGGCCTCCCGGGCGAGCGACGTACCGCCGACGACCGCCCAGGTGGCGGCGGCGGTCAGCGCGACGGAGGCGGCGGGGCAGGGGCGTACGGCGCGTGCGGCCAGCGTGCCGAGTGCGACGGCGCCACCGGCGCACACGACGGTGTGCACGGCGCCCCAGCCGCGGTGGTCGTGCCACAACGCGCGGTCCACGGCAGCGGCCGCACGTCCGAACGCGGCGACCGGATGCCCGCGGCGCGGATCGCCGAGGAGCAGGTCACCGAGAAGACCGGCGGCGGCGCCGTACGCGAAAGTGCGATCGGCACCCATCGGCTCAGCCGGCCATGGGTACAGGAGCGGGCCTGGTGCGGGTCCTTGTCCTTCGGCAGCCGGGCATGGCGATCGATGTCCTCACTCAGGGTGTCCGCGCCCTGGTTCGACGAGATTCGGCGGTGAGAGTTCCTGGCTCCCGGGGTTTCTTCCCCGGTGACAGTGGCGGGACCGCGCCGGATTCGCACCGGCTTCCTCTCTTGCCGCCGTACATGGCCTGGGCAGTCCACCACGCGCCCGGAACGGCCGTCAACTTGCCGTTGACCTGCGAGGGGAGAGTGTGCCGATCCCCACATCGCGGGACGCCCGTGGCCTGTGGGTACGGCGAAGGCTCCCCTCCGTCACGCTGGGAGGGGAGCCTTCGTGCTGCCTGGTTCGTGGCGGTCCGTCAGGACTTGGACACGATGAGGAAGATGCCGTACGCCACCGCCGCCGCGCAGGCCGCGAAGCAGACGTAGGCGCCGGTGACGGCGAGGGCGGCGGAGTCGCCCTGGGCCGCGGCCTTCTCGCGCCGGGCCAGACCGTTGATGCCGAGGGTGAACAGGGCCACCAGGCCCACGGTGAACACGAGGCTGGCGCCGAAGACGGAGCCGAGGGCCGACCAGTCGATCTTCATGGGGTTGCTTCCTTGGTTACCGGTGGGGCCGGGGTCAGACGGTCGCGGCCGGCGGGGCGGCCTCGGGCGCGGGCTCGGTGGCGGCCGGGGAGGCGATCGTGGCCGTCAGGTCCTCGGTGATCAGGCCCGCCGGGGGCGGGGTCACCGCGGCGATGGCGGCGGTCACCACGCCGGCCAGCTCCTCGGTCTCGGTCACGACGTTGGTGTGGTCGACGACCTCACGGCGGGAGATCTTCCAGATCGCGGCGCTCGCGGCGACCAGGAAGACGGCCACGACGGCGGTGCCCCAGTCACCGAGATCGGTGACGGCCTCGGCGCCCCCGCCGACCAGCGCGGCGGCCGGGAGGGTGAGCACCCAGGCGACGGCCATGCGGGTCGCGGTGGACCAGCGGACCACCCCGCCCTTGCGGCCGAGGCCGGCGCCCATCACCGAGCCGGAGACGACGTGCGTGGTGGACAGGGAGAAGCCCAGGTGGGAGGAGGCCAGGATGGCGGTCGCGGCGCTGGTCTGGGCGGCGAAGCCCTGGCGCGGCTCCAGGTCGGTCAGGCCCTTGCCCATGGTGCGGATGATCCGCCAGCCGCCGATGTAGGTGCCGAGCGCGATGGCCAGGCCGGCGGAGAGGATGACCCAGGTGGGAGGGTTCGAGCCCGGGGCGATGGCGCCGCCCGCGATCAGGGCGAGGGTGATGATGCCCATCGTCTTCTGGGCGTCGTTGGTGCCGTGGGCGAGGGAGACCAGGCCGGCGGAGGCGATCTGGCCGGCGCGGTAGCCCTTGCGGGTGGCCTCGCCGTCGGCCTTGCCGCCGATGCCGTAGGAGAACCGGGTGGCCAGCATCGAGGCGACGCCCGCCACGATCGGCGCGGCGACCGCCGGGAGCAGCACCTTGGTGACCAGGACGTCGCCGTGCACGGCGCCGAAGCCGGCGGAGGCGACGGTGGCGCCGATCAGACCGCCCATCAGGGCGTGCGAGGAGCTGGAGGGCAGGCCCACCAGCCAGGTCACCAGGTTCCAGAGGATCGCGCCGACCAGGGCGGCGAAGATGACCTCGGGACGGATGCCCTTCTCGTCGACGAGACCCTTGGAGATCGTGTTGGCGACCTCCACGGAGAGGAAGGCGCCCACCAGGTTCAGGGTGGCGGACATGGCCACCGCGATCTTGGGCTTCATGGCGCCTGTGGAGATGGTGGTGGCCATCGCGTTGGCGGTGTCGTGGAAACCGTTCGTGAAATCGAACGCGAGAGCGGTTACCACCACTATCGCGAGGATCAGCGAGAAGCTTTCCATTTACCCAGGCAATCGTTCGAGGTCATTGGCTGGACGACCGTAGGCAACCTGGGTGAACGGAAGATGAACTGAGGCAGGCGTAGGGGTGTCCAGAGAGGGGGATCGAGGTTCCGCCCGGCTCCCGCGTCCCAGGCGCGCCATGGCTACCGGCCGCGCGCGAAGGTCCGCAGCCGGGCGGCGGTGCCGTTGAAGAGATTCTGGTCACCCGGCAGCCGGCCCCGGGTGCCGAACTGCCAGAACGTCCAGTACCGCCACCCGCCCGGCAGCTTCCCCGGCCGCGCGGCGTCGTGCCGGGCGATCCACAGGGCGTGGCTCTTGGCGAACGCGCGGCTGTTGCCGGTGCACAGCCGCCACCACTGGGTCGTCGTGTAGAGCACCGGACGGCGGCCGGTCTCCCGCTTGACCTCGTTGCTGAAGGACCGGATCCAGCGGACCATCCGCGTCCTGCTCAGGCCGTAGCACTTGTGCCGCTTGTTGTACGGGTTGTACTCGATGTCGAGCACGGGCGGCAGTGTCCGGCCGTCCGCCCGCCAGCCCCCGCCGTGCCGCACGAAGTACGCGGCCTGCCGGGCGCCGGAGGACCTGTCCGGCCGTGCGAAGTGGTACGCGCCCCGGTACAGGCCCGCCTTGCGCGCACCGTTGTACTGCTGGGAGAAGTAGGGGTTGCGGTAGTCCGTGGACTCGGTCGCCTTGACGTAGACGAACCGCGCGCCCCTGGACCGGGCGGCCGCCCAGTCGACGCGCTTCTGGTGGGAGGAGACGTCGTGCCCCCGGGGCAGGCCCGAGGCGAGCGCCTCGGGCGCGGCCACGGTGCCCGTCAGGGCGAGCGCCGCCGCGGCCGCCGCGAGGACACCGGCGCGGTGACGGAGAGGGGTGCGTTCGCGGGCCATGTGTCTCCCCGGGTCGGCGGACGAAAGATCGTTCCGTCGGGCAAGAGTGACCATTGAAGGCCGGATGATCTTCGAATGGGTGCCTTTCTGCGGCGATTCACCCCGTCTTTCGCCCAATCGGGGGCATGCGCCCGCGGCCGACGGCGACCGACCACACCCCTCCGCGGGGCGCGGCTGGCAGGATCGCGGCATGGCTGAACAGCGGCGGGACGCGGAAGAGGAACGGATCTGGGCGGAGCTGGTCGCGACGGCGCGGCGCACCGTAACCGACGGGCTGGTGGTCGGCACCTCGGGAAACGTCTCGGCGCGCGTCGGCGACCTCGTGCTCGTCACCCCGTCCGGCGTGCCGTACGACCGGCTCACCCCGGACCACCTCACCGGCGTCGACCTCACCGGACGCCAGGTGCTCGGCGCACTGGTGCCGACCAGCGAGCTTCCCATGCACCTCGCCGTCTACCGCACCACCGACGCCCGCGCGGTCGTCCACACCCACGCCGTGCACGCGACCGCGGTCTCCACGCTCGTGCCCGAGCTGCCCCTGGTCCACTACATGGCCGCCGCCCTCGGGGGCCCGGTGCGCGTCGCCCCCTACGCCACGTACGGCACCGACGAGCTCGCCGAGAACATGCTCCGCGCCCTGGCCGGCCGCTCCGGCTGCCTCCTGCAGAACCACGGCACGATCACCTACGGCGTCTCTCTCGACCAGGCCTACGACCGCACCGCCCAGCTGGAGTGGATGTGCCGCCTGTGGCTGACGGCGTCCTCCGTACCGAGCCTGACCCCGTCCCTGCTGACGGAGGCACAACTGGCCGAGGTGGGGGAACGTTTGCGGGGCTACGGCCAACGGAGGTGAATCCCGAGCCTCCTTCGGCCCTTGTCGCTCCGCTGGCCGGTGACGGCAACCCCCACGACACTGGACCCGTGCGCACCGTCAGAGCGACCGCCCTCAGCACGGCCATAGCCGCCGGGATGGCCGTGGCGTCCGTCGCCGCCGGCCGGATCGCCAGCGACGCCGCGCTGAAGGCGCCCGCGGGCCGCCCGCTGCCCACCGAACCCCGCCTCACCGTGCACGGCACCGCCGCCGGCCAGATCACCCTCACCCGCGATCTGGCCGCACTGCGCCCCGGCACCTACGGCCTCTCCGGCGACGGCTCCCACGCGGTCGTCGGCCCCGTCCTGGACGCGGCCCCGCATGCGGCCGACACCGTCGTACGCCGCCTGGAACGCGTCACCCACGGCACCCTCGCCGCCGGCGACGCGGTGTGGCTCACCCCGAACCTGTACGTCGGCAACCCCGGCACCGCCCTCGGCCTCGACCACGCCGACATCGACGTGCCGGGCGAACTCGGCGAGCTGCCCGCCTGGTTCGTGCCCGCGGCCCGGGACACCTGGGTGATCGCCGTGCACGGACTCGGCACCACGCGGGAACAGGCCATGAACCTCATGGCCCCCCTCCACGCCCGCCGGGTGCCGGTCCTCGCCCTCGCCTACCGCGGCGACCTCGGCGCCCCGCGCCCGCCGGACGGCCTCAGCCGCCTCGGCGAGACCGAGTGGCGGGACCTGGACGCGGCGATCCGCTACGCCGTCCGCTACGGCGCCCGCCGGGTCGTCCTGCTCGGCTGGTCCACCGGCGCCACCATGGCCCTGCGCGCCGCCGAGCACTCCGCGGTGCGCGAGCGCATCGCCGGGCTGGTCCTCGACTCGCCGGTGCTCAGCTGGGAGGCCACGCTGCGCGCCCTCGCCCGGGCCCGCCGCACCCCGCAGCCGCTGCTGCCGCTCGCGGTGCGCGCCGCCCAGGGCCGGACCGGCCTGTACGCCGACCGGCTCCCCGAGTTCACCGACCCCGACCTGCTCACCGTGCCGACCCTGATCTTCCACGGGCCCGACGACCAGGTGGCCCCCTGGCAGTTCTCCCGCCGGCTCGCCCGCCGCCGCCCGGATCTGGTCTCCCTGCACACCGTCCCGCAGGCCCCGCACGGCGCGATGTGGAACGCGAACCCGAAGGAGTACGAGGAGCGGCTGCGCCGCTTCCTGACCCCGCTGGTGTGAGAACGTCCCCGGCCCTCCGGAGGGCCCCGGGAGGCCGGGTGCCCGGCATTCCGTTTAAGGCCGTACGACTGGCCTGATCACCACCCCTGGCCCCGTCCCGGCCCCCGTGCGTTGGCCAGCCCCGTCGCCCGCCGTGACATTCCGTTTGGGTTTTCGGACCGTCAACCGGAAGACTGCACCCGTGACGTCCCGTATCCCGCGCGACTCCAGGCTTCGACTCGTCCGACCGCGACCCCTGGCCGCCGCCCCCAGAGCTGTGAACCAGCGGCGTCCGCGCCGCGCCGCACCCCGGCCGCCGGAGGGCACCCCCGCCCCCGCGGAACTGGCCGGAATGGCTCGCACCGGGCTGGCCGGCCCGGTGCGTGTGGCTCGCTGGGCCGACGCCGTACTCGGCCCCGGCAGCGACGGCGCCACCGCCGACGGCAAGGCCACCCTCTCCGACGCCACCGCCCGTCGCGCCGCCGCCGACCTGGGCCTGAGCGTCGCCCAGGTCCGCGCCGACTGGGACACCGCACGCCTCGCCGGGCTCGTCGAGGTGCACGGAGGCAGCGCGCGCCCGGGCTGGCGGCTGCGCGCCTGGAACCGCGACGACAGCGCCGTACTGCGCGGCTGGGTCGCCCTCTTCGACGCCTGGTCGCTCGCCTCCCCGGAACCCGAGGGGCACGAGCCGGCCGCCGTCGCCGAGGTCGTCTCGGCCATGCCCCAGGTGCTCTCCTTCCTCCAGCTGTCCGCCGGGCCCGTCCCGGTCGAGCAGCTGCTCGACCTGCTCCAGCAGCGGGTCACCGAACTCCGCACCGAGCGCTGCGAGATCCCCTACGAACCCGGCACCGACCGGCTCGCCGAGCCCGGCACCGAGCCCACCGCCCCCGGCGCCGACCGGCTCGCCGAGTCCGGCGCCGAGCGGCTCGCCGAGTCCGGTACTCAGGGGTCTGCCGCCCGGGGCACCGGCCGCCTCGCCGCCCCCGGCACCGAGCCCACCGCCCCCGAGCGGCTCGCCGAGTCCGGCACTCAGCGGTCTGCCGAGCCCGGCACTCAGGGGCCTGCCGCCCCGGGCACCGAGCGGCCCACCGCCCCCGGCACCGGCCGCCTCGCCGCCCCCGGCACCGAGCCCACCGCCCCCGGCACCCAGCGGCTCGTCGAGCCCGTGCTCGCGCGGGCGACCGTGCCGGCGGCGCGGCAGCCGTGCGGGACCGGGGCCGTGCAGCCGGACCCGGCGGGGGCGCGGCGGCCGTCCGAGTCAGGGCACGCCCGCCCGGCGGAACTCGCGGCCGCCGCCCCGGAACACCCCGCGCCCACGGGCGACACCCCGCTCGAACCCCTCCTCGACTGGGCGCTGCGGGCCCTCGCCTCCGTCGGCGCGCTGACCTACGGCGACGGCCAGGCCACCCTCACCCCGCTGGGCAACTGGGCGGTGTGGGTCAAGCTGGAGCAGATCTGCGTGGCCGCACAGAGCCCGGCCGGCAACATCGAGCAGTCCGCCGAGGACATGCTCCGCGGCTGCGCCCAGCTCCGCCCCAACGCCGCCCGCGCCGAATACCGCGCCTGGCTCGCCGCCCGCACCGTCGGCGACGCCGTCACCGAGCTGATCCATGCCGCGCGCGGCGAGGACGCCCTGCTGCGCGGCCTGGCCTTCGAGGCGCTGCGCGTCGTCGGCGCCCCCGCCGAGCCGGACGTACACGCCGTCGTGGAGGAGCCGGCCCTGCGGCCCTACGCCCTGCTGTGGCTCGCCGAGCACGACGGGATCGATCCGGAGGACGCCCACGAGGTCCTCACCCGGGAGGAGGCGACCTGGCTGTGGGTGGACACCGCCGCCGCCGTCGCCGACCACGGCGAGTCGCCGATGCTGGTCCGGCACCTGGAGTCCGCGGTGCAGCCCACCGTCCCCCAGCTGCTCGACGAGGTCCGCGCCGTCGGCCACCCGCGCACCGTGCAGGTCCTGGTCGCGCTCGCCGCCGCGCATCCCGACCCGGCCCTGGCCAAGGCCGTGCGCCGGGCCGCCTTCCAGGTGCACACCGGAGGATGAGCGGAGCGGGGGCCGCTCAGGCGCCGATCTCCGGGGCGTACGTCCCGAAGCTCCAGATGTTGCCCTCGGCGTCCCGGGCCATGTAGTCCCGCGAGCCGTAGTCCTGGTCCGTCGGGGGCATCAGGATCTCCACGCCGTGCTCCAGGGCCCGCTCGTGGTGGGCGTCCACGTCGTCCACGACGACGTACACCCCGGCGGGCCCGGCGTCCTTCATGGCCGCGTCGAAGACGCCGCCGCGCCCCTTGGAGCCGATCATCACCGCGCCGTTGCCCTGGACCAGCTCGGCGTGCATCACCTTGCCGTCCTCCGTCTCGTACACCGACAGTTCGGTGAAGCCGAGGGCCTCGGTGAGCTGCTTGATCGCCGCCTTCGCGTCCGCGTACAACAGCGTGGGGTAGAGACTCGGCCGTCCGCCGCCCGTGCCTGCCATGCCGATCACTCCTTCGTGCGTCGGTTCCGTGGCGTCCCGTTCAGTCTCGCAGCCGCCACTGACAACGCCCCGGCGCCACGTGTCGCGCTGCTTCACGACGCCGGTCCGGCAGCCCCGGCGGAACCACCGCTGCCGCCGCCCCGCCCCCGGTGGACCCCCGAACGGGCGACTCCCCGCCCCGTCACCCCGCCCCCGGCCGGACCCCGTGACTACGCTCTGCGCCTGATCCGAGGCCGAGGACAGCGAAGGGGGAAGGGTGGCAGCCGCCCCGAGCGAAGCAGGACTCGCCGTCTCAGACGAGCCATCCCATGCGGCGCACCCCGGCGCAGGCGCACCGCCCCACCGCGGCCCCCGTCACCCACCGCGCGCGAAGTTCAGCGCCCACCACAGCACCCGTCACCACGGCCGGACCGCAGGCGTCCTGCGGTCCCTCGGTGGCGTCCTCCTCGCCGTCGGCCTCCTCGGTGCCGCCCACCACCTGCGTCCCGCCCCCTACGAAGACCGTCTCGTCCACGCGGCGCGAGGGGAGGGGCAGCCGGGCGCCGGAACCTGGGCACTCCGCACGCGGGGCGCCGCCGTGGCCGCCTACGACACCCGTACCGGCGCCCTGCGCTGGCGCTACGCGCGCGTGGGGCATCGGCCCGTCGACGTGCTGGCCACGCGCGCGGAGGTGATCGCGCTGTGGGAGGACGGGCTGCTGACCGACACCGACGGGCGCTCGGTGCGCTGGCACCGGGCCCTGCCCGACGCGGCCGAGTGGCTCCCCGCGCAGGGCGGCACCGGCGTGCTGCGCTCCCTGGGACGCGGCATGCTCGCGGCCGTCACCCCGCACCGCGTGACCGCGTACCGCATCGCCGACGGCGACCTGCGCTGGGTACTGCCCGCCGACGACGGCTGCGCGTTCCGGCCCGTGGGCGCCGTACGGCGCGGCCCCGCCCTGCTGATCGCCCAGCCGTGCGCGCAAGGGCCCTGGACGCAGCAGCTCGTGGCCCTGGACGACCTCGGCCGGATCGTCCCGGGCCGCACGCCGCTCGGCAACGATCTTCCGCAACGATCTCCACGGGACAGATCGAACGCGCGGACGTAGAAAACCGCTTGCACACCCCCGTTAGACTTCTCCGCATGGCCATTCTCCTCGCGCATTAGACGGCGGGAACGTCCTCAGCCGCCCACCCGTCAATCCCTGTACGCCCTGGAGTCTGTCCTTGATCTCCGCCTCCGGTATCGAGCTGCGCGCCGGTGCGCGCGTCCTCATCGAGAACGCCACCTTCCGTGTCGCCAAGGGCGACCGCATCGGTCTCGTCGGCCGCAACGGCGCGGGCAAGACCACCCTCACCAAGTGCCTCGCGGGCGAGGGCATCCCGGCCGCCGGCCAGATCACCCGCTCCGGCGAGGTCGGCTACCTCCCGCAGGACCCCCGCACCGGCGACCTGGACGTCCTCGCCCGCGACCGGGTCCTGTCCGCGCGCGGCCTCGACGTACTGATCCGCAAGATGCGCGAGAACGAGGAGCGCATCGCCAACGGCAGGGGCGCCACCCGCGAGAAGGCCCTCAGGCAGTACGAGCGCCAGGAGACCGAGTTCCTCACCAAGGGCGGGTACGCCGCCGAGGCCGAGGCCGCCACCATCGCCGCCGCGCTGAACCTGCCCGACCGCGTCCTCGGCCAGCCGCTGCACACCCTGTCCGGCGGTCAGCGCCGCCGTATCGAGCTGGCCCGGATCCTGTTCTCGGACGCGGACACCCTGCTCCTCGACGAGCCGACCAACCACCTCGACGCGGACTCGATCACCTGGCTGCGCGACTACCTGAAGACCTACCGCGGCGGCTTCATCGTGATCTCCCACGACGTCGACCTGGTCGACACGGTCGTCAACAAGGTGTTCTACCTGGACGCCAACCGGTCCACGATCGACATCTACAACATGGGCTGGAAGCTCTACCAGCAGCAGCGCGAGGCCGACGAGAAGCGCCGCAAGCGGGAGCGGGCCAACGCCGAGAAGAAGGCCGCCGCCCTGAACGCCCAGGCCGACAAGATGCGTGCCAAGGCCACCAAGACGGTCGCCGCGCAGAACATGGCCCGCCGGGCCGAGAAGCTGCTCTCCGGCCTCGACGAGGTCCGGATGTCCGACAAGGTCGCCAAGCTGCGCTTCCCGGAGCCCGCGCCCTGCGGCAAGACCCCGCTGATGGCGGAGGGCCTGTCGAAGTCGTACGGCTCGCTGGAGATCTTCACCGACGTCGACCTCGCCATCGACAAGGGCTCACGGGTCGTCATCCTCGGCCTCAACGGCGCCGGCAAGACGACGCTGCTGCGCCTGCTCGGCGGCGTCGAGCAGCCGGACACCGGCCAGGTCGTCCCCGGCCACGGCCTCAAGCTCGGCTACTACGCCCAGGAGCACGAGACCCTGGACCCCGACCGCACGGTCCTGGAGAACATGCGCTCGGCCGCCCCCGACATGGACCTGGTCGAGGTCCGCAAGGTGCTGGGCTCGTTCCTCTTCTCCGGCGACGACGTCGACAAGCCGGCCGGCGTCCTCTCGGGCGGTGAGAAGACCCGACTCGCCCTTGCGACCCTGGTCGTCTCCTCGGCGAACGTGCTGCTCCTGGACGAGCCCACCAACAACCTGGACCCCGCCAGCCGCGAGGAGATCCTCGGTGCCCTGCGCACCTACAAGGGCGCGGTCGTCCTCGTCACGCACGACGAGGGTGCCGTGGAGGCGCTCCAGCCGGAGCGGATCATCCTGCTGCCGGACGGCGTCGAGGACCTGTGGGGCTCCGACTACGCGGATCTCGTCGCCCTGGCGTGATCGAAAGCCTGATCCGGGCCTGGCCGAGGCCTGATCCACCGCGTATGGATCATTCGGCTCATCGGTGATCCATCATCTGTGTGAGATCTCCTCGTATCGAGGTGTGTCGTACACGGAATTCCCGGCCGATCCCTTGCGCGCCAAGGGGTCGGCCGTCGCGCGTCCCTGACCTGGCACTTCACGAATCCACCCGTTCGGCCCCGCGGACACCACCCCATGGAATCCAGGATTCCGCTTGTGGGGATCCCCTCCTGTCGTCACAACGATGTCTCACGGACCTTGCCGAATGGGTGGCCATCAGGCCCGGGAGGGGTGATCATGAGGAGACCAGAGCGCACTTCCCATGAGGAGGCACGGGTGGCCGAGACTCTGAAGAAGGGCAGCCGGGTGACCGGCGCCGCGCGCGACAAGCTCGCGGCAGACCTGAAGAAGAAGTACGACTCCGGTGCGAGCATCCGGGCGCTGGCCGAGGAGACCGGCCGCTCGTATGGCTTCGTGCACCGGATGCTCAGCGAGTCGGGCGTCACGCTTCGTGGGCGTGGCGGAGCGACCCGGGGCAAGAAGGCCGCATCGTCCTGACTCCGGGCGGCCCATCGGCTTCGATGGTGGCCACCCGGTCGGCGGTCTGACCGGCCGGGTGGTTACTGTGCAGTCACTTAAGCGTGCCCACGGCATGCCCGGCTGACCGCACCCATCGGAGGCGCTCCATGGCTTCGCCCGACCAGGACCTCGCTCCTGTACTCGACAAGGACGGCGTACGGCTCACCGTCGACGACGCGCTCGCCACGGTGACGCTGACCAATCCGGCCAAGCGCAATGCGCAGAGCCCCGCCCTGTGGCGCGCGCTCACCGAGGCCGGCCGGCTGCTGCCGGGCTCCGTCCGTGTCGTCGTGCTGCGCGGCGAGGGCAGGTCCTTCTCCGCCGGGCTGGACCGGCAGATGTTCACGCCGGAGGGGATCCCGGGCGAGCCGAACTTCATCGAACTCGCGCGCCGTGACGACGCCGGGCTCGACGCGAGCATCGCCGAGTTCCAGGAGGCGTTCACCTGGTGGCGGCGCAACGACATCGTGTCCATCGCCGCCGTCCAGGGGCACGCCATCGGCGCGGGCTTCCAACTCGCGCTCGCGTGCGATCTTCGGGTCGTCGCGGACGACGTGCAGTTCGCCATGCGCGAGACCAGCCTCGGCCTCGTCCCCGACCTGACCGGCACACACCCGCTGGTCGGTCTCGTCGGGTACGCCCGCGCGCTCGAGATCTGCGCGACCGGGCGGTTCGTCGGCGCCGAGGAGTCGGTGGCGTCCGGGCTGGCCAACGTCGCCGTGCCGGCGGCCGAACTCGACGCGGCTGTAAGGGACTTGGCCGCCGCGCTGCTGGCCGCGCCGCGGGACGCCGTGGTCGAGACCAAGGCGTTGTTGCGCGGGGCGCTGGACCGTGACTACGAGGCCCAGCGTGCGGCCGAGCGGGCCGCTCAGGCACGCCGGCTCCGGGATCTGGCCGGCCTCGGCGAATGAGCCCCGCGCCGGTGCGGCGCCCTGCGCGAGCAGGCCGTTCAGCCGACCGCCGTCACCAGCACGGCCACCGTCGGCCGGTCCGCCAGCGCATCCCGTACGGCCGTGCGGACCTGCCGAGCCACGTCGATGGTTCGGTGGTCCGCGCCCGTGGCGAGCTCCACGCGCGCGTGCCGGTGCGTCAGGGCCGTACCGGCCGGGCGTTCCTCCAGGTGGACCGCCCGGCCCAGACCGCCGAGGGAGCCCGTCAGGCCGGTCACCCCGGGGACGGACAGCGCGGCCTCGGCCACCCGGATCTCGTCCGGGTCCGTGGGCTCCCGCGCGGGTACGGGGCGCGGCCCGCGCCTCTCCCGGACGGGCTCCTCCGCCTCCAGCAGATCGGTGACCCGCAGGTCCACCTCCGTCACCGCGAGCCCGAGCCGCTGTGTCGCGGCCGTCGCCAGGGCCAGCCGTAGCCTGGACGCCACCGTGGGCAGCGGCTCGGCGGCCGCCGCCGCGAAGTCCGCCGTCAGCCGCAGCGGGCCCGGCGCCAGCGCGCTCGGCGGAGCCGGTACGACGGACTCGGGCGCCTCTTCCGGCTCGGCGAGCGCGAGCCGCAGCGCGCCGAGCCGCACCCCGGGCAGCCCGTCCGCGGCCGCGCGTTCCAGTACCGCCGCGGCCGCGGCCTCCGCGATCCAGACCCCGTCGGGCGGCCCGCCGAGCGGCAGCAGCCTGCCCAGCCCGACCTGGCGCCGAACCACCTGTGTCCACCGATCCGCCGTCATTCCTCCAGCCTGCCGTATCACCGGCGCGCGGTCGGGGAACCTTGCTTACGGTGGACGAAGGACGATCGAAGGGGACGACCGAAAGGGACGTACGGCGATGACCGACATGACGACGACCCCCGAAGGCGACCAGGAACCACAGGTCTCGACCCGCAAGGCGACCCGGCGCGGCGGCGGCGATCCCGCGACCCGTGGCCGGACGACCATCGCCGACGGCGTCGTGGAGAAGATCGCCGCTCTCGCGGCCCGGGACGTGGTCGGCGTCCACGCCCTGGGCAGCGGCCTGGCCCGCACCTTCGGCGCCGTACGCGACCGGGTGCCCGGCGGCTCCAAGTCGGTCACCCGGGGCGTGAAGGCCGAGGTCGGCGAGGTGCAGACGGCGCTCGACCTGGAGATCGTCGTGGACTACGGCGTCTCCATCGGCGATGTCGCCCGCGCCGTGCGGGAGAACGTGATCGCCGCCGTGGAACGCATGGCCGGACTCGAGGTGGTCGAGGTCAACATCGCGGTGAGCGACGTCAAGCTGCCCGAGGAAGAGGAAGAGGAACCGGAGCCCCGGATCCAGTGAGACCCGGTCCCGGACCCCTGACGAGCTGACGAGCTGACGAGCTGAGGAGCGCTCCATGAGCATGGCCGTGATCGGGATGATCGCCGGAATGGCCTTGGGCTTCGCCGGGTACTTCGGCGGCTTCGGTGCCTTTCTGCTGGTGGCGGCCCTGGGTGCGCTCGGGTTCGTCGTCGGCCGGTTCGCGGAGGGCGACCTGGAACCGGGTGAGTTCTTCCGCACCCGAGGCGACCGGCGCGAGCGGCGGCGGTGACCGGAGGTGAGTGCCGAGACCGGCGCGGCGCGCCCGCCGTCGGCCCTCGTGCCGCCGGGCGAGCGCGGCGCCACCCGGATCGCCGACCGGGTCGTGGCGAAGATCGCCGCCCAGGCCGCCCGCGAGGCGCTGCCGCCGCCGCCCGCCGAGGCGGCCGCCCCCCACGCCACGGTCGTCGTCCACCAGCAGGCGGCCCGCGTCCGCGTGCACCTCGAACTCGGCTACCCCGGCGACATCGGCGCCCACTGCGCCGCCGTGCGTCGCCATGTCGCCGAGCGGGTAGGCGCGTTGGTGGACATGGCGGTGCCCGAGGTCGCGGTCCAGGTCGAACGGCTGCACCCGGCACCGCACGGGAGGGCGTGATGAACGAACCGCAGCCGACCACCCCGACCCTCGACAAGGACCCCGGCACCACCCCGCCCGCCCCCGCCAAGGGCAGTGGCCGCTTCTGGTCCCCGCGCCGCGTCCCGGCCGCCGTCGTCGCGGCGCTGCTGCTGGCCGGCGCCGGCCTGCTGCTGTACGACATCGTCGCCGTACGCGCCCACCACCCCGCGATGCACTGGCGCCGCGCACTCGCCCGGCAACTGGCCGGGCGGCCCCTGGACGACACCTGGGTGCTGACCGGCGCGGCCGTCGCGGTCGCACTCGGCCTGTGGCTGATCACCCTCGCGGTCACACCCGGCCTGCGCGCACTGCTGCCCATGCGGCGCCCGCACCCCGATGTCCGCGCGGCACTCCGGCGCGAGGCCGCGGCGCTCCTTCTCCGCGACCGGGCCATCGACGTGTCCGGGGTCCGTTCGGTCCGGGTGCGCATGCGCCGCACGAAGGCCGACGTCCGTGCCGTCTCGCACTTCCGTGACCTGGACGACGTACGCGCCGACCTGGACACCGTGCTCACGGACGCGATCCGGGGCCTCGGCCTGGCCCGGCCGCCCACGCTGTCGCTGCGTGTGTCCCGGCCCGGGCGGAAGGGGTGAGGACGGATGCGCACCGGCGGTCTCAACCGCGTCCTGCTGGCCCTCGTCGGCCTGCTCCTCCTCGCGCTCGGCGGCGCGGTCCTCGCCGTCGGCCTGGGTGCGCCGCCGCCCTCCTGGTGGATCCACACCGGCCCGCACGACGTCCTGCTCACCAAGGCCGAACGCACCCACTGGCGCGGCACGAGCTGGTGGTGGCCGACGGTCGTCGCCGCCCTCGCCGTCGTCGTCCTGCTCACCCTGTGGTGGCTCACGACGGTCCTGCGCCGCCGCCGGCTGACCGAGATCGTGATCGACACCGGCGACGACGCGTCCGCCCTCCTGCGGGCCAGGGCCCTGGAATCGGCCCTGGCCCAGGACGCCGTACGGCAGGAGGGCGTGGCTCACGCGGAGATCCTCCTGCGGGGCCGCCGTACGACGCCCACGGCACGGGTGTGGCTCCGGCTGGAGCCGTACGTGGACCCGGCAACGGCCCTGACCGGGTTCACGGCTCAGGCATTGACCCATGCGCGCGAGTCGGCGGGCCTGCCGTCACTTCCGGCAGAAGTACGGCTGGGGTCGGTCAAGCACCGTGCGGAAAGGGTCACTTGAACGCCGGCGACGGCCTTCGGAACCGTCAGAACCCGTGCCGCATCCCGCCGTCCACAGGCACCATGACCCCACTCAGATAGGAGGCGGCCGGAGAGAGCAGGAACGCCGCGACCTTCCCGAACTCCTCCGGCGTCCCGTACCTCCGCAACGGAATCCGGGACTCGTTCGCGGCCCGGGTGGCCTCGGGATCGGCGGACAACGCGTCCAGTTCGCGCACGCGATCGGTGTCGATGCGCGACGGCAGCAACCCCAGCACCCGGATCCCGCGCGGCCCCAGCTCGTCGGCGAGCGACTTGGCGAACCCGGCGAGCCCCGGCCGCAGCCCGTTGGAGATGGTCAGGCCCGGAATCGGCTCGTGCACCGACGCGGACAGCACGAATCCGATCACCCCGCCCGGCTCCAGCTCGGCGGCCGCCGCGCGAGCGAGCCGCACCGCACCGAGGAACACCGACTCGAACGCGTCGCGCCACTGTTCGTCGGTGTTGTCCGCGACGAACCCCGGCGCCGGCCCGCCCACGCTCACCAGCACGCCGTGGAACGCGCCGAAGGCGTCCCGGGCGGCCGCGATCAGCCGCTGCGGCGCCTCGGGGTCGGCGTTGCCCACGGCCACGCCCACCGCGTTCGGGCCCAGTTCGGCGGCGGCGTCGGCCACCCGCTTCTCGTCCCGCCCGCTGATCACGACCTTCGCCCCGTCGGCGACGAGTTCCCGCGCGGCGGCGTTGCCGAGTCCGCGGGTCGCCCCGGTGACGACGTACACCCGGTCCTTCAGTCCAAGATCCATGGCCCCTATCCTGCCTGGTCGTCCCGGAACAGCGTGAGGGCGGTGTTCACCAGCGCGATGTGACTGAAGGCCTGCGGGAAGTTGCCCAGGTGGCGGCCGTCGACGGGGTCGTACTCCTCGGCCAGCAGTCCCACGTCGTTGACCAGGCCCACCAGCCGGTCGAACAGCTCCCGCGCCTCGTCCTTGCGTCCGGTCACATGGAGCGCGTCGGCCAGCCAGAACGAGCAGGCCAGGAAGGCGCCCTCGCCGCTCGGCAGCCCGTCGATCACCGAGTCCTCGGTGTCGTACCGGCGCAGGAAGCCGCCGTGCCCGAGGCCGTCGCGGATCGCGTCGACCGTGCCGACCACCCGCGGGTCGTCGGGCGGCAGGAAACCGACGCGCGGGATGAGCAGCAGCGCCGCGTCGAGTTCGCGGGAGCCGTAGTACTGGGTGAAGGTGTTGCGCTCGGGGTCGAAGCCCTTCTCGCACACCTCCCGGTGGACCTCGTCGCGGAATCCGCGCCAGCCCTCCAGATCGCCCTTGAGGTCCTCGTACTGCTCCAGCGTCTTGACGGCCCGGTCGGCGGCCACCCACACCATCACCTTGGAGTGCACGAACTGCTGCCGGCCGCCGCGCACCTCCCACAGGCCCTCGTCCGGCTGCCGCCACGCCGACCTCAGGAACTGCATCAGGGCGCGCTGCATCGCCCACATGTGCGGCCGCGGGGGCAGGCCGGAGCTGCGGGCCAGCGCGAGGGAGTCCATCACCTCGCCGTACACGTCGAGCTGGAGCTGTTCGACGGCGCCGTTGCCGATCCGTACGGGGGCGGAGTCGGCGAAGCCGGGCAGCCACGACAGCTCCATCTCCGGCAGCCGCCGCTCGCCCCCGACGCCGTACATGATCTGCAGGTCGGCCGGGTCGCCCGCGACCGCGCGCAGCAGCCAGTCGCGCCAGGCCGAGGCCTCGTCGTGGTAGCCGGCGTTGAGCAGTGCGCCGAGGGTGAGGGTGGAGTCGCGCAGCCAGCAGTACCGGTAGTCCCAGTTGCGCACCCCGCCCGGCTTCTCGGGCAGCGAGGTGGTCGCCGCGGCCACGATCCCGCCGGTCGGGAGGTAGGTGAGGGCCTTGAGGGTGATCAGGGAGCGGACGACCTCGTCCCGGTAGGGGCCCTGGTAACGGCACTGCCGGGCCCAGCCCTGCCAGTCGGTGACGCTGCACTCCAGGCCCTCGAAGGGGTCGTTGAGCGGCGGGCGCTGCTCGTGCGAGGGGTGCCAGGTGAGCACGAACGCGACCCGCTCGCCCTCGGCGACGGTGAACTCCGAGTGGGTGCCGAAGTCCTCGCCCCAGGTGCGCACGGCGGGCTCGGAGCGCAGCCAGACCGAGTCCGGGCCCGCGACGGCCACCCGGTGCCCGTCCGCGCGGCGCACCCACGGCATGATCGAGCCGTAGTCGAAGCGCAGGCGCAGGGTGCTGCGGACGGTGACCCGGCCGCTGACGCCTTCGACGGTGCGTACGACGTCGGGGGCGCGGTCGCGCTGCGGCATCAGGTCGGTGACCCGGACCGTGCCGTCCGGGGTCTCCCACTCGGTGTCGAGGACGAGGGTGTCGGGCCGGTAGGCGCGGCGCGTGCAGGTCTCCGCTCCCTCGGGGGCGATCCGCCAGTAGCCGTGGTCCTCGTCGCCCAGCAGCCGCGCGAAGCAGGCGCCGGAGTCGAAGCGGGGCAGGCACAGCCAGTCGATCGAGCCGTTCTTCCCGACCAGCGCGGCGGTCTGCTCGTCACCGATGAGTGCGTAGTCCTCGATGCGCGCGTTCACGGGATCCGGTTTCCCGGCGGACCAGAGGGCCAATCAGGTGGTGCGCCGGGGGAGTGACGTGGTCCCGTGGGGCGCGGGTTCCCGTGGGCGCGGTTTCCCGCGGGCCGTGGCTTGGAGCCGCCGGCCCGGTCACACCGTGGCCGGTGCGCTCTCCTCCGGCTTCGCCTCCGCCGCCGAGGCCTCCTCCCGGTCGCGGATCTCCCGGCGGACCAGGAACCACCAGCCGACCGGCACGCCCGCGGCGAACAGCCACCACTGGATCATGTACGCGTAGTTCAGCGGGGCGTCCTCGCTGCCGGGGTCGGAGATCTGCTCCGGGCCGCCCTTGGGCGTGGGCGCCGTCTGCTCGACGTAGCCGCCGAGCACCCGCGCGCCGAGCCGGTGCGCCTCCTCCGCGCTGTTGATCAGCATGATCTGCCGGTCGGGGAGGCCCTTGACGTTCTTGATGCCGCTCGCCGCGGTCGTCTCGTCGGCCATCAGCCGCCCGGTGACGGTGGTCCGGCCGGACGGCGGGGCGGGGATCTTCGGGAAGGCGGTCTGGGCGCCGTTCGCGGGGATCCAGCCGCGGTTGACGAGGAGGATCCTGCCGTCCGTGAGGACGAGCGGGGTGAGCACATGGAAGCCGACCTCGCCGTCGGAGTTGGTCCGGCGCCGGACCACGACCTCCCGGGCGGGGTCGAAGGTGCCGGTCGCGGTGACCGTGCGGTACTTCTCGGTGCGGGTCACGGCGTGCCCGGGAGAGGTCAGCCGCTCGACCGGGACCGGCCTGGAGTGCAGCGCCGAGGAGACCAGGTTGTTGCGCGCGGTGCGCTCCTCGTACCGGTGCTTCTGCCAGAAGCCCAGCCTGATCATCGTCGGGATCAGCGCGATCGCGACGATGCTGAGGATGACCCACTGGCGGGACAACAGGAAGCGGTAGCGGTGCACCCCACGACGGTACATCCGGGCCGTGGGGTGCATTCAGGCGGGTACCGGGTCACACCCGGTCGACGATGCCCACCTTTCCCTCGGCGCGGGCGCAGTGGGCCCCGCAGTAGAACCGGCCGTCGGCCTCCACGCCCTGGCCGATGATCTGCACCCGGCAGTGCTCGCAGATGGGGGCCATCCGGTGGATCGCACAGGAGAAGCAGTCGAAGACGTGCACCGAGCCCTGTGCGTGGACCTCGAAGGTCATTCCATAGTCATTGCCGCAAACTTCGCATTTCGCCATGCGCCACAGGGTGATCCGTCACCGTCGCGCGGGCGAGCGGCCGCCGGGTGAGTCGTCCGGCAACCACCCGTTCGTACGATTTCCTGCCGGTTCGGTGGCGTGCTTTCGTGCCGCTATCCGTCGGCGGGCTCGACGTCCCGCAGCAGCTGCCCGAACGCGGCCTCGTCCACGATCGGGGTGCCGAACTGCCGCGCCTTGACCACCTTGGACGTGCCCGAGTCGGGGTCGTTGGTCACCAGCAGGCTGGTCAGCCGGGAGATGCTGGACGCCACGTGCAGACCGGCCTCGGTGGCCCGGTCCTCCAGTAGCTCGCGCTCGACGGAGGTGTCTCCGGAGAACGCCACCCGCATGCCCTGTTTGAGGCGTTTGCCGTCTTCATAGCGACCCGGGTTGGGATAGGGGCATGCGGGCCTTTTGCGGGAGGGGCGCCAACTGGTCGTCCGGTAGCCGCCGTAACCGCCGGAACCGCCGTGTCCGCCGGTCGACTGCCGGGGCACCGAACGGTCCGACCACTCCGTCAGCGGCCTGCACTCCAGCAGTGGCAGCCGGACGCCGCCCGCCGCCGCGGCCCGCAGACTCGGCCGGAACGCCTCCGCCAGCACGCGCGCGTCGTCCAGCGCGTGGTGCGCCCGCTGCTGTACGACGCCGTAGTGCGCCGCCAGCGACTCCAGCTTGAAGTTGGGCAGCGGCAGCCCCAGCTCCTTCGACAGCGCGATGGTGCACAGCCGCTGACGCACCGGCGCCTCGCGCTCCGCGCGCGCGTACTCCCGCGCGATCATCTGCCAGTCGAAGACGGCGTTGTGCGCGACCAGCACCCGGCCGTCCAGCCGGGCCGCGAACTCCTCGGCGATGTCCGCGAAGAGCGGCGCCCCCTCGAGCACCTCGCTCGTCAGACCGTGTATCCACACCGGTCCCGGATCGCGCTCCGGGTTGACCAGCGTGTACCAGTGGTCCTCGACCTCGCCGCGCTCGTCCAGCCGGTAGACGGCCGCCGAGATGATCCGGTCGTCCCGGGCCAGGCCGGTGGTCTCCACGTCAACGACCGCGTATCCCTTCGGATACGCGGCCGGCCACTGGGTGGGGGAGGACACTGCGGTCGCACGGTCTTCGAGCATGGTCATTGAGGATACGGGCCGCGACTGACACTGCTGACCTTCAGGTGCCGGTCCCGCCCGCCGGACCCGTCCAGGTGCGCGGGCACCGCACACGCGTGCGTGCTCTGTCCGCTGCGCCACGCGCGCGTGCCCGTGCCCCGAGCTGCTCAGCCGGCCGAGTCGCGTGGGTGAATGGGCGACACGCCGGCCGGTGTCAACAGCGACCGCACCAGCGCCCGTACGGCCGTCAGGAACAGCCGCTCGGTGTCCACCGGCCGGGCCAGCGCACGCGCCAGCGCGGGGTCGTCCCCGGCGGTCTCGGCGCTCCACAACTCCTCCTCGCCGGGACGCTGCACCGGGGCCCGCTCGCGATTGCGCTCCACCAGCACATGCCCGACGACCTGGAACTGCACCGCCCGGACGAACTCGGCGACCCGCGCGCCGCGCAACCCCGCGGCGTGCGCCTCGTGCACCAGAACCCGCTGCGCGGGCAGGAACATCCGCTCGGTCAGGCCCCGCTCGTGCACCAGGGCCACCAGATGTGGATGGTCGCGCAGTTGCCGGCGCAGGTCGCGCGCGACACCGACCACGCGCTGCTCCGGCGTGCGTCCGGACGGGCGGATCTCGCCGAGCTCGGCCATGGTTCGCTCCACCAGGGCGTCGAGCAGCGCCTCACGCCCGCCGACATGCCAGTAGATCGACGTCACGGCGGTGCCCAGCGCCGCGGCGAGGCCCCGCATCGTGAGCGCGTCAGGCCCGTGCCGCTTCACCAGAGCGGCAGCGGCGTCCAGCACCGCCTCCCGGGTCAGCGCACTCCTTGCCCCGCTCGTCATGGTCCCCCCAACTCCCGTCCGTACGCGTGTCTTTACCCTGCACGGGGACTGCTGTAACAGAGTTACAGGTGACGGTTCGTCAGGAACGGCATCGCCGGAAGAAGGGCGGTACGACGCATGGGACGCGTACGGTACGGAGCACGGACCGAGCGGGAGATCGCCGTGACGCGCACCGCGAGCGCGCGGCTTCCCGACATCTGGTCCACCGGGGTGGTGGCCGTCTGGGACACCGACCCGGACGCGGTCGCCGCGGTCCTGCCGCCACCCCTGAAACCCACCGGCAGTCCGCTCGTCCGGGTGAACATCAGCAAGGTCGACCTGCCCGGATACCCGCTCGGCGCGGGCTCGTTCGCCGTCGCCGCCGCGCACGGCACGGTCGAGGGCTGGTACCCGCTGGTCATGCCGATGACCCACGAGCGCGCCCTCACCGGCGGGCGCGAGGTCTTCGGCGAGCCCAAGAAACTCGGCGAGGTGACCGTCGAGCGCGACGGCGCGGGCGTGCGCGCGTCGATGAGCCGGCACGGCATCGCGTTCGTCGAGGTACGCGGCACGGCCGACGCCGAACTGCCGCTGCCGGAGCCGTCGCGGAAGACCGACTTCTACTTCAAGTTCCTTCCCGCCGTGGACGGTTCCGGCTTCGACACCGACCCGGTGCTGGTCCACTGCGTGCGCCACGAGCGGGTGCGGCGGCTGGAGCGGGTCACCGGGGAGGTCGTCCTGCGCGAGTCGGCGTACGACCCCGTGGCCGACCTTCCGGTGCTGCGCCTCCGTGAGATCACGGTCGGCGAGAAGACCAGCGACCAGAGCGGCCGGGTCGTCGAACGGGTCGACGCCGAGGCCCTGTTGCCGTACATCCACCAGCGCTACGACGATCCGCTGCAGATCCTCGACGGACCGCCGGAGTTCGCGCCGCCCGAGGGGAGCGTGTGATGGACCTCCAGGCCGGACAGGTCGCCGTCGTCACCGGCGCGGCGAGCGGGATCGGGCTCGCGATGGCCCGGCGGTTCGCCGCCGAGGGCCTGAAGGTGGTCCTCGCCGACGTGGAGGAGGCCGCCCTGGACAAGGCCGCGGCCGGCCTGCGGGCCGAGGGCGCCGACGTGCACGCGCGCGTGGTCGACGTCGGCGAGCGCGCCCAGGTCATGGAGCTGGCCGAGGCGGCGTACGGCACCTACGGCGCCGTGCACGTCCTGTGCAACAACGCGGGCGTCGGCTCGGGTGCCGAGGGCCGGATGTGGGAGCACGACCCGAACGACTGGCGGTGGGCCTTCGCCGTCAATGTGTGGGGCGTCTTCCATGGCGTCCAGGCGTTCGTGCCCAGGATGATCACGTCGGGTCAACCCGGTCATGTGGTCAATACATCCTCCGGCGACGGCGGCATCGCGCCCCTCCCGACCGCCTCCGTGTACGCGGTCACCAAGGCGGCCGTCGTCACCCTGACCGAGTCCCTGTACGCGCACCTGAAGGCCGAGCACGCGCGCGTGGGCGCCTCGGTGCTCTTCCCGGGCCCGCACATGCTGCGCACCGGTCTGTGGGAGTCGCACCGCAACCGCCCCGCCCGCTATGCCAAACAGCGCCCGCGCAGGACGCCGTACCGCAGCCTCGACCAGTGGGAGGCGGCGATGCGCGCGGCCGGCCAGGAGGTCCGCTTCACGCCGGTCGAGGAGGTCGCCGGACTCGTCGTGGCCGGCATCCGGGCCGACCGCTTCTGGCTGCTGCCGCAGAGCGAGCACAGCGACGCGCAGATCCGCGCCCGCGCCCGGTCGATGCTGGACCGGGCGAACCCCTCGTACCTCGAAAGCTTCGTCCTGGACTGAACCGAGAGGAGGCCCTGGTGAGCGCATACGACGACCCGTACCTGATCATCTCCTCCGACTGCCACGCCGGACTGCCCACCGAGGAGTACCGGCCCTATCTGGAGTCCCGTTTCCACCGGGACTTCGACGAGTTCCTCGCGGGCCAGGGCCGGCGCCGCGAGGAGATGACCCGGCTCGGCATCCGCAACGAGACCTTCGCCGACCGGTGGTTCCGCGACAACGAGGAAGGCCTGCGCGGAGGCTGGGACACCGCACAGCGCCTGAAGGAGCTCGACGGGGACGGCGTGGCCGCAGAGGTGGTCTTCCCGGACGCCGACGCCGTCGACAGCCGCACCGCCGCCCCCTTCGGCGTGGGCCTCGGCCTGAGCGGCGACCAGGACCCGGAGCTGGGCATGGCGGGCGCGCGGGCGCACAACCGCTGGCTCGCGGACTTCGTCTCCGAGCACCCCGAACGCCACTGCGGAGTCGCCCTGCTGCCGGTCACGGCCCCCGTCGAACAGGTCGTGGCCGAGATCCAACGGGCCCGGGAGTCCGGCCTCGGCGCGCTGATGATCCCGGCCATGTGGGCGGACAAGGAGCCGTACCACGACCGCCGTTACGACCCCGTGTGGGCGGCCGCCGCCGAGTGCGGCATGCCTGTGCTCACCCACTCCGGCGCCGCCCCGCGCGAGGAGTACGGCGACCACCTCGGCATCTATGTGAGCGAGGTGACCTGGTGGCCGGCCCGGCCGCTGTGGTTCCTGCTCTGGTCCGGTGTCTTCGAACGCCACCCCTCCTTGCGCTTCGGCGTCGCCGAGTCCGGCTGCTGGTGGCTGCCGAACCTGCTGTGGTTCATGGACCGCCTCTACCTCGGCGCGCACGGCGGCAAGAAGCTCTCCCCGTTCGAGGAGCTCAGGCGCCCGCCGCACGAGTACCTGGACCGGCAGGTGTTCGTCTGCGCCACCAACACCAAGCGGCGCGAGCTGGCCCAGCGCTACGAGATCGGCGTCGACAACATCCTCTGGGGCAGCGACTTCCCGCATCCCGAGGGCACCTGGCCCGACACGCGCGCGTGGCTGCGCCGTACCTTCCACGACATCCCCGTCACCGAGACCCGCCGTATGCTCGGCCTCGCCGCGGCCGAGGTCTTCGGCTTCGACGTGGACAAGCTCGCTCCCCTGGCCCGGCGCATCGGGCCGACCCCCGCCGACCTCGGCCAGCCGGCCGGCCAGAGGGCCGTCGAGGCGTCCTGGGCGCGCTCGCGCGAGACGGGCCGCCACTGGCTGACCGGCCACGACTTCCCGGTGCTGGGGACCGGCCCCGGCTTCTCCGCAGGGGGAGCGCCCGCATGAGCGACGACCGGTACACCGTCATCTCCGCCGACTGCCACGCCGGCGCCGACCTGCTGGACTACAGGCCCTACCTGGAGAAGCGGTACCACGACGACTTCGACGACTGGGCGGCCACCTACGTCAACCCCCACGCGGACCTGCTCGCCGACTCCGCCGACCGCAACTGGAACTCCGAGCGGCGCCTCGCGGAACTGGCGGCGGACGGGATCGTCGCCGAGGTGATCTTCCCGAACACCATCCCGCCGTTCTTCCCGTCCGGCTCGCTGATGACCCAGCCGTCGAACGCCGGGGAGTTCGAGCGCCGCTGGGCGGGCCTGCGCGCCCACAACCGCTGGCTCGCGGACTTCTGCGCCGCCGCGCCGGGCCGCCGCGCGGGCGTCTTCCAGATCCTGCTCGGCGACGTCGAGGAGGCCGTCAGGGAGATCCGCCGGGCCGCCTCGGCGGGCCTGAAGGGCGGCCTGATGCTGCCCGGCACCCCGCCCGGCTCGGGGCTGCCCGAGCTGTACTCGCGGACGTACGACCCCATCTGGGCCACGTGCGCGGAACTCGGCGTCCCCGTCAACCACCACGCCGGCTCGGCCTCCCCGCCGCTCGGCGACGAACCGGCCGCCCGCGCGGTGTTCATGGTGGAGACCACGTGGTTCTCCCACCGCGCCCTGTGGCACCTGGTGTTCGGCGGCGCCTTCCGCCGGCACCCCGAGCTGACACTCGTCCTGACCGAGCAGGGGTCGGGCTGGATCCCCGGGGTGCTCGGCATGCTGGACTACTACCACGGCCGCCTGGTCGCGGCGGCCACGAAGGCCGGCACCGCCGAGGCCAGGTTCGGCGTCGGTCTGGCCGACGGCATGGGCGCCGCACCCTCGCGGGTGTGGCGGGACAACTGCTTCGTCGGCGCCAGCTTCATGCGCCCGCACGAGGTGCCGCTGCGGGACCGCATCGGCGTCGACAAGATCATGTGGGGCAGTGACTACCCGCACGACGAGGGCACCCATCCCTACACCCGTGAGGCCCTGCGGTTCGCCTACGCGGGCGTGCCGCGCGAGGAGCTCGCGGCCATGCTCGGCGGCAACGCGGCCCGCGTCTACGGCTTCGACCTCGCCCTCCTCGACACCCTCGCGGCGAAGGTGGGCCCTGCGGTGGCGGAAGTCGCCGAGCCCCTGACGCAGCCACCGGCGGACGCGACCAGTCCGGTGTTCGCTCGGGGGGCCTCACTGCGGGTGTGGTGATCTGGAGGTGGCAGCCCCGGGAGTGCGATCCTCCCTGCTGTGACGGAACCCACCCACGAAGAGGCCCACGGGCGCGCGCTCGGCTCGCGGCTGAACTGGCTGCGGGCCGCCGTGCTCGGCGCGAACGACGGCATCGTCTCCACCGCGGGCATCGTCGTCGGCGTGGCCGGCGCGACCCAGAGCCGGTCCGCGCTGCTCACCGCCGGACTGGCCGGCCTGCTCGCCGGGTCGATGTCCATGGCGGCCGGCGAGTACGTCTCCGTCTCCACCCAGCGCGACTCCGAGATGGCCGCGCTGGCCGTGGAGAAACGGGAACTGCGCGAGCAGCCCGAGGCCGAGCTGCGGGAGCTGACCACACTGCTGGAGGAACGCGGACTGTCCCACGAGGTGGCCCGGGAGGCCGCCGAACAGCTCACCGCGCGGGACCCGCTCAAGGCCCACGCGCGCGTGGAGCTCGGTATCGACCCGGAGGACCTCACCAACCCCTGGCACGCGGCCTGGGCGAGCTTTCTGGCCTTCACGGTGGGCGCGCTGCTGCCGCTGCTGGCCATCGTCCTGCCCCCGGCCGGCTGGCGGCTGGGTGTGACCGTCGTCTCCGTCCTGGCCGCGCTCGTCCTCACCGGCTGGAAAAGCGCGCGGCTCGGCGCCGCGGACCCGAAACGCGCGGTGCTGCGCAACGTGGTGGGCGGGGCGCTGGCGATGGCGGTCACCTATGCGGCGGGCAGCCTGCTGGGCGCGGCGGGCGTCTGACGCGCGGACCCTGGGCGCGCAGCCCGGGCCGGTGACGGCGTACCGTGTGGTGCGCTCGACCACCCCCTGAGCACACCGCACCATCCCGCACGAGAAGGACCCTCGCCATGCGCGCCACCACCATCCACGCCCCGTTCGACATGCGTGTGGAGGACGTCCCCGAGCCCGTGGTGCAGCTGCCCACCGACGCCGTCGTGCGGGTGCTGCGCGCCTGCATCTGCGGCAGCGACCTGTGGGCCTACCGGGGCGAGGCGGCCCGGCAGCCGGGGCAGCGCATCGGACACGAGTTCCTCGGGATCGTCGAGGAGACCGGCTCCGAGGTGAGCACCGTCAAGCGCGGTGACCTGGTGGTCGCGCCGTTCATGTGGTCCGACGGCGTCTGCGACTACTGCCGCGAGGGCCTGACGACGTCCTGCGAGCACGGCGGTTTCTGGGGCTCCGTCGGCTACGACGGCGGCCAGGGCGAGGCCGTGCGCGTGCCCTTCGCCGACGGCACCCTCGTCCAGCTCCCCAAGGACGCCGCCTCCGACGACCACCTGCTGTCGGCCCTGCTGACCCTCTCCGACGTCCTCGGCACCGGCCATCACGCCGCCCTCGGCGCGGGCGCCCGCCCCGGCGCCACGGTCGCCGTCGTGGGGGACGGCGCGGTCGGCCTGTGCGCGGTGCTGGCCGCCAAGCGGCTGGGCGCCGAGCGGATCATCGCCCTCGGCCGGCACGAGGTCCGCACCGACATCGCGCGCCGCTTCGGGGCCACCGACGTCGTCGCCGAGCGCGGGGACGCGGCCGTCGAGGCCGTCCGAGAGCTCACCCGCGGCCAGGGCGCGCACGCCGTCGTGGAGGCCGTCGGCACCGAGCAGTCCATGCGGACGGCCGTCAACATCACCCGCGACGGCGGCGCGATCGGCTTCGTGGGCGTGCCGCACGGCAGCGGCACCGGCCTCGACCTCGGCGTCATGTTCGACCGGAACATCGCCCTGCGCGGCGGCGTCGCCCCGGTCCGCGCCTACATCCCGGACCTGCTCCCCGACGTCCTCGACGGCACGATCGACCCCTCGCCGGTGTTCGACATGACGGTGGACATCGAGGGCGTGCCCACGGGCTACAAGGCGATGGACGAGCGCACCGCCCTCAAGGTCCTGGTCACCAACGACCGGTGACCCGCTAGGTCCAGCGGATCGGCAGCGGCAGCGCCGTGAGCAGACCCGAGACCGCGACGACCGCGCCCAGGGCGATCAGCTCGGCCCGCGCGGGCGCGCACGCGGTCAGCGGGTCGGCGGCGCGGCGCAGCCGGATCCGCGCCCACAGGGCGAGCAGCGCGACGGCGGCGACCAGGAACACCTTGGCCAGCAGGGTGCGTCCGTACGCCGTCGTCGTCAGCTGGTCCAGGATGGTGGCCGACGGCATGCGGCGCAGCGAACTGCACACGCCCGTCGCGGTGATGGCGGCGAGCAGGACGGCCGCCACGCGCGCGTAGAGGCCGAGCAACGCGGCCCCGGCGGGGCTGGCGCGCCACAGCCCGATCAGCCGCAGGGTGTGCAGCAGACCGCCGGTCCACAGCGCCGCGCACGCCAGGTGCACCAGTGTCAGGGCCGAGCCGATCAGCGGGCTCTGCTCGGTCGCGGGGTGGGCGCGCAGTGCCTCCGCTACCACCACCGCGGCCGGCGGCCACACCCGGGCCGCCGGACGGCGCAGGAACGCGCACAGCGCCGCCAGCAGAAAGGCGTTGACCTCCAGCAGGGCCAGCCGGCCGTCGCGGGAGCCGTACAGGCCGCCGACGTCGATCTGGCCGAGGCGGTGCGGGATCAGGTTGCCGGCGGACACCACCGAGGCGAGCGCCAGCGCGGCGACGAAGCCTGCGCTGGTGGCCAACGGGGTCCAGCTGTGCGGTCGTTCGGGCGGAACACCGGGCAGGCGCCGGGCGAGCCGGTGCACGAACAGCTCGCCGAGGGGCACGCTCAGGGCCGCGAACAGCACCGCGCGCAGCAGCCCGATGCCGCCGGCCCCCGGCGCGGCGGCCTCCCCGGTGCCGTGCAGCGCCGCCGACGGCCCGAGCAGCGGGATCAGGGCGCCCAGCGCTACCAGGATCAGGAGGGCGACGGCCCGGCCGGTGCCCAACCGCCGGGCGGGGCCCTCTTCGCCGCTCGCCTCGGCGGTCGGTCGTATCAAGCTCACCCCGTGATCTTCGCCAGCCGCCGCAGAACCGGGCAAGTCCCGGAAAACAACTGGCAGTACGGAATTCCACGCATACATACGTTTCCGGCCGCCCGCGCACTCACCTGTTCCGGGCCGCGAGCGCTCACCGCCAGCGGGCGCCGTCCGACCCCCACGGCACCGGAGGCCGCGCCCAGTCGGCGGGGCCGCCCGTGAAGGACACCGGCGGCAGTGCGTGCCGCAGCCGGCCGAGCGCGCTGTCCGTCTCGGCCAGCCAGGCGTCCGGGCCGTCGTACGGCGCACCGGTGGCCGCGGTCGGCCGGATCCCGTCGGTCAGCCAGTGCGCGGTCCGGGCCAGCGCCAGCCGCACGAGGCGGCCGCCCCCGTCGTACGACTGCTCGGTCAGCGCCCGCAGTACGGCCGCGGCCAGGAGATAGCCGGTGCCGTGGTCCAGTGCCTGCGCGGGCAGTGCGCCGGGCGCCTCGGCGGAGCCCTCGGTCGCGGCGATGCCGGTCGCGACCTGCACCAGGCTGTCGAAGCCGCGCCGCCCGCCCCAGGGGCCGTACGCGCCCCATGCCGAGACCTGCGCCACGACCAGTCCCGGCCGGCGCGCGAACAGCGCCTCCGGCGCGAGCCCGAAGCGGTCGAGGGTGCCCGGCCGGTAGCCGGTGACGACGACGTCGGCCGTGGCCAGCAGCTCCTCGAAGGTGTCGCGGTCGGCGGTGAGATCGAGCAGCGCCGACCGCTTGCCGAAACCCGTGTCGGCGTGCTGGTCGGGGAGTTCGGGCAGCCAGGGGGCGTCCACGCGGAGCACGTCCGCGCCGAGCAGGGCGAGGGTGCGGGTGGCGACCGGGCCGGCCAGGACCCGGGTCAGGTCCAGCACGCGCAGGCCTGCGGCGGGCAGCAGGGGAGCGGCGGCGGGATCGAGCGGGGTGAGCACGCGCGCGTGCGTGGAGCCGAGGCGTTCGCGCTCGACCAGCGGGCGTGCGGCCACCTCGGCGGCCTGCCCGGTGGCCGCCCACTCCTTCGGGCCGCGCAGGGCCACGGCGAGGCCGCCGGCGCCGCAGACCGCCTCCTCGACCTGCGCCGCGGACCCTTCGGCGATCCGGCCGGCCACCGCCTCCGCCGAGGCGTCCTCCGGCAGGCCCAGCGTGCCGAGCAACCGGGCCCGGTGGTGCGGGTAGTTGGCGTGGGTGCGCACCCAGCCGTCCGCCGTCCGCCAGAACCGCGACAGGGGTGCGAAGGCGACCGGCGTGCGCCCGTCCACCTGGAGCAGGCGCTCGCTGTGGAAGGCGGCGGCGACCGCCCCGTCGTCGACCCGGACGCCGGGCACCTCGCCGCGTCCGGAGCGGCGGGCCGCCAGTTCCGCGGCGGCCAGCGCACAGACGCCGACGCAGGCACGGGCGAGCTCGCGTACGGGAAGGCGCGCCGGGAGCGCGCCCTCCCGCACCACGGTGGTGAGCCGCGCGAGGTGGGCGGGGTCGCCGCCCAGCGCGGACCAAGCGAACTTGATAGCAGTCATGACTGCACTATGCAGTATTGACTGAATCAATATACTGTCCCAGTCCGGCCCTACTTGGTCACCGCGGCCAACGCGTCCACCGTGCCGAAGCCGTAGAAGCCGTTGACGCGCTCGCCGCCGACGCACGTCGCGTCCACGACCCCGTCACCATTGCCGTCGTAGGGTTCGCTCGGGCAGCCCGGGTTGTCCGCCTCCGCCTTCAGCAGGGCCTGCAGCTGGGCCGGAGTGGCGTTCGGATGCGCCGACTTCAGCAGCGCGGCCACCGCCGCCACGTGCGGGGAGGCCATCGAGGTGCCCTGGAGGAAGCCGTACTGGCCGTTCGGCAGCGTGGACAGGATGCGGCCGTTCTTCGACGGCGTGTCCGGGATCTGGTACTTGTCGCCGCCCGGCCCCGCCACGTCGATCACGCCCAGGCCGTAGCTGGAGTAGTACGACTTGGTGCCCTTCACGCCGACCGCGCTCACCGTCACCACGCCGGGCAGCTGGGTCGGCACGTCGAAGCACTCGTGCGGGTCGACCGTGCGGCTCGTGGCCGTCGAGTCGTCGGGGCTGGAGCCGTCCACGAGCGCGTGTGCGTCCAGGTCGTCGTTGGAGTTGCCCGCGGAGGCCACATTGAGCGTGCCCTTGCGCTGCGCGTACATCTGGGCTCTGTTGACCGCGTCAACGATGGCACGTTGATCCGGATCGTCCATGCAGTTGTACAGCCACGGATCAACGTAGTAGCTGTTGTTGGTGATCTGTATGCCGTGGTCGGCGGCGAACACGAAGGCGCAGACCACGCTCTCCGGGTAGAACAGCTGCGTCGAGTCCGGCTGGGCCACCGTGATGCTCGCGACCTTCACGCCCGGCGCCACACCGGCCACGCCTGTGCCGTTGCGGGCCGCGGCTATCTCACCGGCCACGTGGGTGCCGTGGTAGTGGTTGGCGTCCGCCGGGCGCCACGCGCCGTAGGTCGTGTCCGCCTTTCCGCTCACGCAGTTCGCCGACTGGGAGGCGGAGAAGTTCGGGGCTATGTCCGGGTGGGTGTCGTCCACGCCCGTGTCGATGACACCGACGGTCACTCTGCTGCTGCCCGGGTTGATCCGCGCGGCCCGGTCGGCGCCGATCGCCCGCAGGTCCCACTGGTCCGCCTCGAGCGGCTCCTCGCCCGGGGTCGCGGCCTTGGCGAGCTTCGCGGCCTCCGCCGTGGAAAGGACCTGCACCGCACCCTCGTCGGTCGTCCCCGCGGCACTCAGCGGCGCGGTACGCGTGGCACCCGCCGACTCCACCCCGCGCACCGCGCGCATCCGCGCGGCGAAGTCCGCCGTCGCGGAGTGGACGACGATCACACCGATTCTGTCGTAACTGGCCACCACCGAGCCGCCGTTGTGGACGATCTCCCGCTGCACGGACTCGATCGTGCCGTGATCCGTACGGGTGTTGACCACGTACGCGAGGTTCGGCTCGCCGTCCGCAGTCCGTGCCGCCCGGGCCGTGCCGGGCGCCGCGGAGGCCGCCGCCGGCAGCAGGCCGAGCGAGGCGGTCAGCGACAGCACGACGGGCACCGCGAGCGCGAGCCGGCGTCTGGAACGCAGATGAACCATGGGATCTCCACTTCATCCGGATACGAAACCGCCCGAGACGCAGAGGGTGCTCGGGCAGGTACATGACGCGTGGTGCAGGCAGAAGCCAACCCCACGGCTCACTGGGCGGCAATGTCTTGGCAATGGCTCGCCAAGACCGCTTGCGAAACAACTCATAGGACTTGAACCGGTCCTCGCGTGGCGCCGTGGACCTTGGCGGGGAGCGCCAGCACCATCGAGCTCCCCGTTCGTCACCGCTTCCGCAACGCGAGGAGACTCCGTGGCCACCGAGACACCACCCCCCGCCACACCAGGGGCCCCACTTCCCACCACCGAGGAGTTCGCCGAGGTGCAGCAGAGCGCGGAGTTCGGTGAACTGCGCCGCGCCCACCGCTCGTTCGCCTTCCCGCTGGCCGTCGCCTTCACCGGCTGGTACCTGCTGTACGTGCTGCTCTCCAACTACGCGGGCGGCTTCATGGGCACCAAGGTGGTCGGCAACGTCAACGTGGCCCTCGTCCTGGGCCTCGCCCAGTTCCTCACCACCTTCCTCATCGCCTGGTGGTACGCACGGCACGCCGCCGCCGAGCTCGACCCCAAGGCCGAGGCCATCAAGTCCCGGATGGAGGGCGGCGCATGAGCCCCGCGATCACGCTGGCCGCGGGCGAGGCGAGCGACCACCGGACGCTGATCACCACCCTGTTCACGGTGTTCGTCGCCGCGACCCTCGTCATCACCGTCTGGGCCGGCCGCCAGACGAAGAACGCCGCCGACTTCTACGCCGGCGGACGCCAGTTCACCGGCTTCCAGAACGGCCTCGCCGTCTCGGGCGACTACATGTCCGCCGCGTCCTTCCTCGGCATCGCCGGCGCCATCGCCCTGTTCGGCTACGACGGCTTCCTGTACTCCATCGGCTTCCTCGTCGCCTGGCTCGTCGCCCTGCTCCTGGTCGCCGAACCCCTGCGCAACTCCGGCCGCTACACCATGGGCGACGTCCTGGCCTACCGCATGCGCCAGCGCCCGGTCCGCACGGCCGCCGGCACCTCCACGATCGTGGTCTCGATCTTCTACCTGCTGGCCCAGATGGCGGGCGCGGGCGTCCTCGTCTCGCTCCTGCTCGGCATCACCAGCGACGGCGGCAAGATCGGCATCGTCGCCCTGGTCGGCCTCCTGATGATCGTCTACGTCACCATCGGCGGCATGAAGGGCACCACCTGGGTCCAGATGGTCAAGGCGGTCCTGCTGATCGCCGGCGCCCTGCTGCTGACCTTCCTGGTCCTGCTGAAGTTCCACTTCAACATCTCCGATCTGCTCGGCCGGGCCGCCGACAACAGCGGCAAGGGCTCGGCGTTCCTGGAGCCGGGCCTGAAGTACGGCGCCACCGGCACCACCAAGCTGGACTTCATCTCGCTCGGCATCGCCCTGGTCCTCGGCACCGCGGGCCTGCCGCACATCCTGATCCGCTTCTACACCGTGCCGACCGCCAAGGCCGCCCGTAAGTCGGTCATCTGGGCGATCGGCCTGATCGGCGCCTTCTACCTGATGACCCTCGCCCTGGGCTTCGGCGCCGCCGCACTGATCAAACCCGGCGAGATCATCGCCTCCAACAAGGCGGGCAACACCGCGGCACCCCTCCTGGCGCTGCATCTGGGCGGCGTCGACTCCAACTGGGGCGCCATCCTGCTCGCCACCATCTCCGCCGTCGCCTTCGCCACGATCCTGGCGGTCGTCGCGGGCCTCACCCTGGCCTCGTCGTCCTCCTTCGCCCACGACATCTACGCCAACGTCATCAAGAAGGGGCAGGCCACCGAGAAGCAGGAGGTCGGCGCGGCCCGCTGGGCCACCGTCGGCATCGGCGCGGTCTCGATCGTCCTCGGCGCCCTCGCCCGCGACCTGAACGTGGCCGGCCTGGTCGCCCTCGCCTTCGCGGTCGCGGCCTCCGCCAACCTGCCGACCATCCTGTACAGCCTGTTCTGGAAGCGGTTCACCACCTCGGGCGCCCTGTGGTCGATCTACGGCGGCCTGGTCACCGCGGTCGGCCTGGTGCTGTTCTCCCCCGTGGTCTCCGGCAGCCCCGCCTCGATGTTCCCCGACGCCGACTTCCACTGGTTCCCGCTGGAGAACCCCGGCATCATCTCCATCCCCGTCGGATTCCTGCTCGGCGTCGTGGGCACCCTGCTCTCCAAGGAGGTCCCGGACGCCGGCAAGTACGCCGAACTGGAGGTGCGGTCCCTGACCGGCACCGGGGCACACTGACGTTCGTACGACGGCCGCGTCGTGCGGGGACTGTACGGTCCTACGACGCGGCCGCGCCGTACCTCGTCGGATCGGGCCGCTGCCGTTGTCAGTGGTGTCACGTAGGCTCTCAGTGACGCGGAACAAGTGCTCCGGGATCGAGGGAGGGGGCCCACGTGCTCATCGACACCTACGGCCGGGTGGCCACCGACCTGAGGGTCTCGCTGACCGACCGCTGCAACCTGCGCTGCACGTACTGCATGCCCGAGGAGGGCCTGCAGTGGCTGGCCAAGCCCGACCTGCTCACCGACGACGAGATCGTCCGCCTCGTCGACGTCGCCGTGCGCAAGCTCGGCATCGAGGAGGTCCGCTTCACCGGCGGTGAGCCCCTGCTGCGCCCCGGCCTGGTCGGCATCGTCGAGCGCGTCGCGGCCCTTGCCCCCCGCCCGCAGATGTCCCTGACCACCAACGGCATCGGCCTCAAGCGCACCGCGACCGCGCTGAGGGCGGCAGGCCTGGACCGGGTCAACGTCTCCCTGGACACCCTCCGCCCCGACGTCTTCAAGACCCTGACCCGCCGCGACCGCCACAAGGACGTCCTCGAAGGCCTCGAGGCCGCCCGCGAGGCCGGCCTGACCCCCGTCAAGGTCAACTCGGTCCTGATGCCGGGCCTGAACGACGACGAGGCCCCCGACCTGCTGGCCTGGGCCGTGGAGCAGGACTACGAACTGCGGTTCATCGAGCAGATGCCGCTGGACGCCCAGCACGGCTGGAAGCGCGAGGGCATGGTCACCGCCGGGGACATCCTGGCCTCCCTGCGCACCCGCTTCGACCTCACCCCCGAGGGCGCCGACACGCGCGGCTCGGCCCCGGCGGAGCGCTGGCTGGTGAACGGCGGCCCGCACCGGGTCGGCGTCATCGCCTCGGTCACCCGCCCCTTCTGCGCGGCCTGCGACCGCACCCGCCTCACGGCCGACGGGCAGATACGGACCTGTCTGTTCGCCACCGAGGAAACCGACCTCCGCGCGGCCCTGCGCTCCGGCGCCCCGGACGAGGAGATCGCCCGCATCTGGAAACTGGCGATGTGGGGCAAGAAGGCGGGAGCGGGCCTGGACGACCCTTCGTTCGTGCAGCCGGAGCGGCCGATGTCGGCGATCGGCGGCTAGGCCCCTTCGGGATCCTGCCAGTCGGCGAACTTCACGACGTCCTTCAGGAAACCCCGCACCCCGAGGAACTGCGAAAGATGCTCGCGATGCTCCTCGCAGGCGAGCCACGTCTTGCGCCGTTCCGGCGTGTGGATCTTCGGGTTGTTCCACGCCAGCACCCACACGGCAGCGGCACGACAGCCCTTGGCGGAGCAGATCGGCGTCTCGTCACTCACGGGTTCGTCTCGGGTTCGTCGTACAGAAAGGGCCCGAACAAGGCGACGCCGAGCAGCCACGGGGGGAGCTGCCCGGCGTCGGTCTGTCGCTCCGACGGGGGATGCGGAGCGCGTACGCAGTATGTCACGGTTACCCCGTCGCCCGGCACTGGAACTACACGATTGATTTGAGCTTTTCTTGAGTTTGACGGGCGACGGCATTCCGCTTCCCGCGTACCCGTCGTGCTCACGCGGGGCCGGTCCGCTCGCCACGCGCGCCCGTCGGATGAGCCGCCGCGCCCTTGGGAACGGATTCCGCCTCTGCCTCCTCCGCCTGCGGCGGGGTGATCATCGGCCGCGTCGGCGCGGTGATGAACGTCGAGGGCAGGGACGGCGGCCGCTCCCGGCCCGCGTTCGCGATCACCACGGCGATATACGGAAGCAGTGCTCCGGCGACGAGCGCCACCATGGCGACGTACCGCTCGACGTTCCACAGGGAGACCGCGAGGATCACCGACACCGTGCGGATCGTCATCGAGATGACGTACCTCCGCTGCCGGCCCCGCACGTCCTCGGCGAGTCCCGTCCGGGCCCCGGTGATCCGGAACACCTGGGCGCTGCCGCCGTGCTGTTTCCGCATCACATTCCACCATCCGCCCGCTTCGGCTCTCCCCGACCTTCTTACGTTACGCCGCGGCTGCGCCGCCCACGAGACCGGGTCGCCCGCTGCCTGCGGTGACGCCACCGGCCGTGCCGCGCACGGGGGAACCCGACATGCGCCGTACGGCCCGCCCACCCAGACTGGCCGTAATGCTCACGTCGAGCCGTACGAGGAGGCAGCCATGGGCTGGTTGTGGGCGATCATCGTGGGATTCGTGCTGGGCGTCATAGCCAAGGCCGTCATCCCGGGCAAGCAGCACAGCCCCCTCTGGCTGACCACCATCTGCGGCATGCTCGGCGCCATTGTGGGCAACGCGGTCGCCCGAGCCGTCGGCGTCGCCGCGACCCGCGGCATCGACTGGACCCGGCACATCTTCCAGCTGGTGGCCGCGATCATCATCGTCGCGGCCGTGGACGCCCTCTACATGGCGACGCTGGGGAAGAGGAAGCAGGAGAGGGTCGGGGCATGAGAGCGCCCCGTAAGGGGCGCGGCGCTGTACCGGTATGCGGCCCTGCCGCGTGGGCGCGAGAAACCACGACGAAAGCCGCCGTCGCCAGTCCGCCCACGCCCCCACGGCACTAAGCGGAAACAACCTCCACCGCGGCAAGGTTCTTCTTCCCCCGCCGCAGCACCAGCCACCGCCCGTCCAGCAGATCCCCGGACGAGGGCACCGCGTCCTCGGAGGCGACCTTCACGTTGTTCACGTAGGCCCCGCCCTCCTTCACCGTCCGCCGCGCAGCGGACTTGCTGGCGACGAGCCCGACCTCGGCGAACAGGTCGACCACCGGACCCAGCTCGGTGACCTCGATGTGCGGCACCTCGGACAGCGCCGCGGCCAGCGTCCGACCGTCCAGCTCCGCCAGCTCACCCTGCCCGAACAGGGCACGGCTCGCGGCGATCACGGCGGCCGTCTGGTCGGCGCCGTGCACCAGCGTCGTCAGCTCCTCGGCGAGCGCCCGCTGCGCGGCCCGGGCCTGCGGCCGCTCCTCGGTCTGCCGCTCCAGCTCCTCGATCTCCTCCCGGGACCTGAAGCTGAAGATGCGCAGGAACTTCGAGACGTCACGGTCGTCGGCGTTGACCCAGAACTGGTAGAACGCGTACGGCGTGGTCATCTCGGGGTCGAGCCACACCGTGCCGGACTCGGTCTTGCCGAACTTGGTGCCGTCCGCCTTGGTGATCAGCGGGGTGCCCAGCGCGTGCACCACGGCGTTCTGCTCCACCCGGTGGATCAGGTCCGTGCCCGAGGTGAGGTTGCCCCACTGGTCACTGCCGCCGGTCTGCAGCGTGCAGCCGTACCGCCGGTACAGCTCCAGGAAGTCCATGCCCTGCAGGATCTGGTAGCTGAACTCGGTGTAGCTGATCCCGGCGTCGGAGTTGAGCCGCCGGGCGACGGCCTCCTTGGCGATCATCTTGTTGACCCGGAAGTGCTTGCCCATGTCCCGCAGGAACTCGATGGCCGACATGCCCTGGGTCCAGTCCAGGTTGTTGACCATGATCGCCGCGTTCGGGCCCTCGAAGTCCAGCAGCGGGGCGATCTGCGCGCGCAGCCGCTCCACCCACTGGGCGACGACCTCCGGAGAGTTCAGCGTCCGCTCGGCGTTCGGCTTCGGGTCACCGATCAGACCGGTGGCGCCTCCGACCAGGCCCAGCGGGCGGTTGCCCGCCTGCTGGATCCGGCGCATGGTCAGGATCTGCACGAGATTGCCGAGGTGCAGGCTGGGCGCGGTCGGGTCGAAGCCGCAATAGAACGTGACGGGGCCGTCCGCGAACGCCTTGCGCAGTGCGTCCTCGTCCGTGGAGAGGGCGATGAGCCCCCGCCACTTCAGCTCGTCGACGATGTCCGTCACGGTTCTCGTATCTCCTTGATGGTCCTCGGGCAGTCGAGCGACTACCGCCTACGAGGTTATACGCCCTGACTGACAGAGCTCATATTGAAGTCGGGCACCCGCAGCGCGGGCATCGCAGCCCTAGTGAACCAGTCGCTCCACTCCCTCGGCAGCGTCTTTTCCGTGCGCCCCGCCTCCGTGGCCCGCCCCAGCAGGGCCACCGGCGACTCGTTGAACCGGAAGTTGTTGACCTGCCCGGTCACCTCGCCGTTCTCCACGAGGTAGACGCCGTCCCGGGTCAGGCCCGTGAGCAGCAGCGTCGCCGGGTCGACCTCGCGGATGTACCACAGGCAGGTCAGCAGCAGCCCGCGCTCGGTGTCCGCGACCATCTCCTCCAGGGAGCGGTCGTTCCCGCCGTCGAGGATCAGGTTCCCGAGCACCGGGGCCACCGGCAGCCCGGTCAGGCCCGCGCTGTGCCGGGTCGTCGTCAGGTGCCTCAGCACACCCTCGCTGATCCACTCCGTCGTGTGGGTCGGCAGCCCGTTGTCGAACACGGACTGGTCCCCGCCGGAGGAGTGGGCGACCACGAACGGCGGGCACTCCAGGCCCGGCTCGTTCGGGTCACTGCGCAGGGTCAGCGGCAGCTCGGCGAGCTTCTCGCCCACGCGCGTGCCACCGCCCGGCTTGGAGAACACCGTCCGGCCCTCGGCCGCGTCCCGGCCCGAGGCCGACCACAGCTGGTAGATCAGCAGGTCCGCGACGGCCGTGGGCGGCAGCAGCGTCTCGTAGCGGCCGGCGGGCAGCTCCACGCGCCGCTCGGCCCAGCCGAGCCGTACGGCCAGCTCGGCGTCGAGCGCCCCGGGGTCGATGTCCTTGAAGTCCCGCGTGGAACGGCCCGCCCAGGCCGAGCGCAGGCGGTCGGGCGACTTGGCGTTCAGCTCCAGCGTGCCGGTGGGCTGGTCATGGCGCAGGCGCAGCCCGGTGGACGTGCCCAGGTACGTCGACACCAGCTCGTGGTTGGCGAAGCCGTACAGCTCCCGGCCGCCCGCACGCGCGCGTGCGAAGGCTTCGCCGAGCGCCGGGGCGAAGTCCGCGAACACCGCGGAGGAGGTCTCCGCGGGCGCGTCCGCGAAGTCCGGCGACTGGGGCACCTCGCCGACCAGCGGCTGCGCGTCCTCGGCGGGCCCCGCACCGCGCGCGGCGGTCTCGGCGGCCCGCACCAGCGGCTCCAGCTCCTCGGCGGTGACCGCCGAGCGCGACACGACACCCGAGGCGGTGCCCTCCTTGCCGTCCACGGTCGCGATCACGGTGAGCGTACGGCCGCGCGTCACCCCGTTCGTGGTGAGCGCGTTGCCCGCCCAGCGCAGGTTGGCCGTGGAGTGCTCGTCGGCGATGACGACACAGCCGTCGGCCCGGGACAGCGCGAGCGCCTGCTCGACGATCTCGTGCGGCTTGTTCGTGCGGGCGCTCATCGACCGGCCTCCTGGGTCGTGTTGAGGATGCTGACGGACCTGAAGACGGCGGACGGGCAGCCGTGCGACACGGAGGCCACCTGACCCGGCTGGGCCTTGCCGCAGTTGAAGGCGCCGCCGAGGACGTAGGTCTGCGGACCGCCCACGGCCGTCATGGACCCCCAGAAGTCGGTGGTCGTGGCCTGGTAGGCCACGTCCTTCAGCTGCCCGGTGATCCGCCCGTTCTCGATCTTGAAGAAGCGCTGGCCCGTGAATTGGAAGTTGTACCGCTGCATGTCGATCGACCAGGACCGGTCGCCGACCACGTAGATGCCCCGGTCGACACTCCCGATCAGGCCCTCGGTGGACAGCCCCGCCGGGTCCGGCCGGAGCGAGACGTTGGCCATGCGCTGCACCGGCACATGCGCGGGGGAGTCGGCGTACGCGCACCCGTTGGACCGGTCGAACCCGGTGAGCCGGGCGATCCGCCGGTCCAGCTGGTAGCCGACCAGCGTGCCGTCCTTCACCAGGTCCCAGGACTGCGCCTCGACGCCCTCGTCGTCGTACCCGACCGTCGCGAGGCCGTGCTCGGCGGTGCGGTCGCCGGTGACGTTCATCAGCTCGGAGCCGTACCGCAGCTTGCCCAGCTGGTCGAAGGTGGCGAAGGAGGTGCCGGCGTAGGCGGCCTCGTAGCCGAGCGCGCGGTCCAGCTCCGTCGCGTGCCCGATGGACTCGTGGATGGTCAGCCACAGGTTGGACGGGTCGACCACCAGGTCGTACAGGCCCGGCTGCACGCTCGGCGCCCGCATCTTCTCGGTGAGCAGCTCCGGGATCCGCTCCAGTTCGTCGTCCCAGTCCCAGCCGGTGCCGGTCAGGTACTCCCAGCCCCGCCCGGCCGGCGGCGCGAGAGTGCGCATCGAGTCGAACTCGCCGCTGGACTCGTCCACCGACACCGCGGTCAGCTGCGGATGCAGCCGCACCCGCTGCTGGGTCGTCACGGTCCCGGCGGTGTCGGCGTAGAACTTGTTCTCGTGGACGGTGAGCAGGGAGGCGTCCACGTGGTTGACGCCCTTCGCGGTCAGCAGCCGCGTGCTCCAGTCCGCCAGCAGCGCCGCCTTCTCCTCGTCCGGCACCGTGAACGGGTCGATCTCGTACGACGACACCCACGTCCGGTCGGCGTGCACCGGCTCGTCGGCCAGCTCGACGCGCTCGTCCGAGCCCGCCGCCCTGATGACCTGCGCGGACAGCTTGGCCATGGCCACCGCCTGCGAGGCCACCTTGGCGGCCGCGTCCATGGTCAGATCCACACCGGAGGCGAAGCCCCACGTGCCGCCGTGCACGACCCGCACCGCATAGCCGAGGTCGGTGGTGTCCGACGATCCGGCGGGCCTGGCGTCCCGCAGCCGCCAGGACGCGCTGCGCACCCGCTCGAACCGGAAGTCCGCGTGCTCGGCCCCGAGCGCACGCGCGCGTGCCAGCGCGGCGTCGGCGAGGGCGCGTAGGGGGAGTGCCAGGAACGACTGATCGATTTCATGGGGCACGGGTGGGAATCCCTTCGGTCTGACCACCAGGTTCGTCCTGCTCGATCCATCGAATCGCCAGGCGGAAGTCAAGCACGCCCTGGGCTCGTCACACATGCCGAATATCCATCGCGCAGCGCGTGCGGCCGTGCGCCGGACCCAACTCCCCGGCGCGCTCGGCTCCGACGGCACTACGGTGAGTCCATGTCCAGCAAGCATGGCAAAGCGGGCAGGAGCAGGATGAAGCGCGGGGGCGGGCGCGCCACCGCTCTGCGTCCCGGACGCCCCACGCCCACTCCCGCACAGGCCGCTGCGGAGTGCGAGCGGCTGGCCGAGCAGCTCCCCGAGGAGCGGGAGGACCTGCTGCGGGAAGCGGCCGAGGCGTGGAGCGACGCGGGCGAGCACGAGCGTGCGGTCGCCGTGTACGAACGTTTGCTGGACCCGCTGGGTGGGGGAAGCCGGGAGCCTGATCTGGTGGACGCGTTGCGCATCAATGCGTTGTGGGACGCCGAGCGCCGGGAGGAGGCCCGCGCGGCGGCCGCGGCGTTCCGCAGGCGCCATCCCCGGGACGGGGGCGCCTGGATGTTCGTCGCCGAGGTCTTCGAGTCCGCGCACGAGACGGCGACGGCGGCCGAGTGGTACACGGCGGGCATCACACACGTCCTGGGCGCCGGTACGACGGTGACGGCCGACACGGTGGAGGACTCTTCCGACGGCTTCGACGTGGAGACGCTCCTCATCGGCCGCCACCGGGTGCGGCGTCTGCTCGGCGAGCCGCACGACGACTGGGACGATGTGGCGGATGAGCTGCACGAGCGGCGTACGTCGCCCCTGCAGGGCCGGATACACCCCCTGGACACCCTGCACGATCCCGTGCGGCTCGCGAGGTTGGCGGAGGGCGGTCCCGATGCCCTGGAGGCGGAATTCGGGGACCTCGCGGAGGTGACCGCCGAGGACCGGGCGGTGCGCACCGGCCCGCAGGCGACGTGCGTGCTGTTCTGGCCGCGCGAGGAGTTCGACCGCCTGCTGGAGCGCTGGCCGTCCGCCGCGGACTCGTACGGCGACGACCATGCCGCCCATCGACGGCAGGTCGAGCGCACCCTGCGGAAGCTGTCGGACGAGGGCGGCAGCCGCCTGGCGGTCGGCCGGGCAACGGTGAGCGGTCTTGACGCGTATGTGCGCGAAACGGGCGGGTCTCCCCATACACCCGCCGCGCGGTCCGCGTACGCGGCGCAGCTGGCTCGCACGGGCCAGGCCCATGACTGGCCTCCGCCACGCAACGGTCCCTGCTGGTGCGGTTCGGAACGCAAGTACAAGAAGTGCTGCGGGAATCCCGCGAACGGGTGATCGGCGCGTCGGGCCGCTGCGCTGTCCACCCCGGACGCTCTCCACGCGGCCGGCGCACCGACCCTCGGTGACGCCTTGCAGCGTCTCGGCACGTACGACAAACCGATGCCGGCGGCAACCAGGGCAGCGGCCCTCCCCGCCCACGTGCCCGGTGGGGCGGACGGAGACCGCAGCTCTCCGCAGGCCCGCCAACTGTAGGGATCCCACAGCGCGCGGCGTGAGTGACTGTCGGTGCCCGAATGCCCACGCGCCCGGCCGTACCGATAGGTTTTCGGTGAAGCCGCCTGCCATCCAGGTGTTCGGGCGGGTTGTCCGACATCTGCAGACCGCTATCGAAAGGGTGATCCGTTGAGCCGCTCGGTTCTCGTCACCGGAGGAAACCGGGGCATCGGCCTCGCCATCGCCCGCGCGTTCGCCGACGCCGGCGACAAGGTCGCGATCACGTACCGCTCGGGTGAGCCGCCCGCCGGCTTCCTCGCCGTCAAGTGCGACATCACCGACCCGGAGCAGGTGGAGCAGGCCTACAAGGAGATCGAGGAGCAGCACGGCCCGGTCGAGATACTGATCGCCAATGCCGGTGTCACCAAGGACCAGCTCCTGATGCGCATGTCCGAGGAGGACTTCACCTCGGTCATCGACACCAACCTCACCGGCACCTTCCGCGTCGTCAAGCGCGCCAACCGGGGCATGCTGCGCGCCAAGAAGGGCCGCGTCATCCTGATCTCGTCCGTGGTCGGCCTGCTCGGCTCGGCGGGCCAGGCGAACTACGCCGCCTCCAAGGCCGCCCTCGTGGGCTTCGCGCGCTCCCTCGCCCGTGAGCTGGGCTCGCGCAACATCACTTTCAACGTCGTCGCGCCCGGTTTCGTCGACACCGACATGACCAAGGTGCTCAGCGACGAGCAGCGCAAGAACATCGTCTCGCAGGTGCCGCTCGGCCGTTACGCGCAGCCGGAGGAGATCGCCGCGACGGTGCGGTTCCTCGCCTCGGACGACGCCTCGTACATCACTGGAGCCGTCATCCCCGTTGACGGCGGACTGGGAATGGGTCACTGATCACCATGAGCGGAATCCTCGAGGGCAAGCGCGTCCTGATCACCGGCGTGCTGACGGAGTCCTCCATCGCCTTCCACGCGGCCAAGCTGGCCCAGGAGCAGGGCGCGGAGATCATCCTGACCGCGTTCCCGCGGCCCACGCTGACCGAGCGCATCGCCAAGAAGCTGCCGAAGCCCACCAAGGTCATCGAGCTGGACGTCACCAACGACGAGCACATGGGCCGGCTGGCCGACGTCGTCGGCGAGGAGCTGGGCGGCCTCGACGGCGTCGTGCACTCCATCGGCTTTGCCCCGCAGGACGCGCTGGGCGGCAACTTCCTCAACACGCCGTTCGAGTCGGTGGCCACCGCCATGCACGTCTCGGCGTACTCCCTGAAGTCGCTCACCATGGCCTGCCTGCCGCTGATGCAGAACGGCGGCTCGGTCGTCGGCCTGACCTTCGACGCGCAGTTCGCCTGGCCGCAGTACGACTGGATGGGCCCGGCCAAGGCCGCCCTGGAGGCGACCAGCCGGTACATCGCCCGTGACCTGGGCAAGCAGAACATCCGCTGCAACCTCATCTCCGCGGGCCCGCTCGGCTCCATGGCCGCCAAGTCCATCCCGGGCTTCGGCGAGCTGGCCTCCGTGTGGGACACCCGCTCCCCGCTGGAGTGGGACCTGAAGGACCCGGAGCCGGCCGGCCGGGGCATCGTCGCCCTGCTGAGCGACTGGTTCCCGAAGACCACCGGGGAGATCATCCACGTCGACGGCGGTCTGCACGCCATCGGCGCCTGATCCTCGTACCTGACGCCCCGTCTCCCGCAAGTGCGCGGGCGGACGGGGCGTCACCCGTTCGGCCCACCTGCCGGGCGCCCACCGGCCCGGACGGCGCACCCTGGATTACGCGTCCACCACACGGATTACGCGTCCACCACACGCGTCCCTCCCCAGCCCGGCCGAGGAGGTCCCCTTGTGCGCCTGTCCCGAAGCCTGGCCCCGGTGACCTTGGCCGTGGCCCTCGTGCTCTGCCTGCCGTACGACGCGATGCCCTACGCGCGCGTGGACGACGGAAAGCCCCCCGCGCCGAGCCTCTTCGGGGCCTCCTGCCGTACGACCGTCCACGGCTCCCATGTGGTGGCCTACTGCCACAATCCCTATGTCGACACCGATCGCGTGCGTCTGCACATCGAGTGCGCCCGCTGGTGGGACATCGACACCGACAGCGCACCGGTGGACACCGGCCCCGCCATGACCGTACGGCTCACCGGCCGGTGCTGGAAGGAAGTCCGCTCGGTCTGGATCAGCCACCAGAACGAGCACTGAACCGGCTGGATCAGTCAGCGGAAGGGGCGGAAGGGGCACTGAACCGGCCCGGCCGGCACAGGAAGGGATAGCTCGCGGCCTCTGCGGCCGCCGCCTCCGCCTCCCCGGCGCGGATCGCGTCCACCAGGCGCGTGTGATCCATGTACGTCTCCGGAGTCAGCTCCGCGCCCACGTCCGCGCGCAGCCAGTCCCGCAGCACCTCGCCCAGATCGGCGTACATCGCGGTGATCACGTCGTTGTGCGAGGCCGCCACGACGGCCAGGTGGAACGTGGCGTCGGCGGTCACGAAGGCCTCCGCCTCGCCCGCCGCCCAGGCCACCTCGCGCCGGTCCAGCAGCGCGTCCAGCTGCTTGAGGTCCTTCTCGGTGCGCCGCTCGGCGGCCAGCTTCGCCGCGGCCGACTCCAGCGCGGCGCGCAGCTCGGCGATGTGCCGGGGATCGGCGTCGGCGAACCGGCGGTGCATCACACCGGCCAGCTCACTCGTCGCCACCACATAGGTGCCCGAGCCCTGCCGGATGTCCAGCAGCCCGTTGTGGGCGAGCGCGCGGACGGCCTCGCGGACGGTGTTGCGGGCGACGCCGAGCTGCTCGACCAGCTCCGGCTCCGTCGGGATGCGCGAGCCGACCGGCCACTCGCCGGAAGTGATCTGGTTGCGCAGTTCGGCGATGACCTGCTCGGACAGCGCCGAACGGCGCGGGTGGCTCAAGGGCATGGCTCACCTTCGCACGCGAGGCCCGGGCGGGGACGGTCCGGGACCGGAAAACCGAATGGACAACGAATCATCCTATGATTCTATGATGGGTCTCATGGCACGTGAGGAAACCCGGACAGTGGAGACCCGTACGGCGATGTCCCCGACCGAACGCGGTACGGCCGCCACGACGAGCACCGCCGAGACGACCCCCGGCGCCGGCCGCACGCGCGCGTGGGCGACCCGACTGGTCGTCGTCGGCATCGTCCTGTCCGCGCTGAACCTCCGCCCGGCCATCACGAGCCTCGGCGCGCTCCTGGAGGAGGTCCGTGACGGGCTCGGCATGAGCGGCAGCGCGGCCGGTCTGCTCACCTCCGTACCCCCGCTCTGCTTCGCGGTCTTCGGTATCACCGCACCCCGGCTGGCCCGCCGCTTCGGTCCGGCCGCCGTGGTGTGCGCCGGCATGGTGGCCATCACCACCGGCCTGCTCATACGGCCGTATCTCGGCAGCACGGCCGGTTTCCTGGCCGCCAGCGCGCTCGCCCTGATGGGCATCGCCGTCAGCAACGTGCTCATGCCGGTCATCGTCAAGCGCTGGTTCCCCGACCGGGTCGGCTCCATGACCGGCCTGTATTCGATGGCCCTCGCCCTCGGCACCTCCCTCGCCGCCGCGGTGACCGTGCCCCTGACCGGCGCCCTCGGCGGCGGCTGGCGGTCCGGCCTCGCCGTGTGGGCCGCCCTCGCGGGCGCCGCCGTCCTGCCCTGGCTGCCGCTTCTGCGGGACCGCGGCCCCGACACCGCGCCCGCGCGGCCGGGGCAGCGGCAGCGTGCGGCGGAGGGACCGCGGGCGGAGGCACAGCAGGCCGGGGCGGCGGCATCGCGCGCGCCGCTGCGCATCACCCGCAGTCGCACCGCCTGGGCGCTCGCCGTCTTCTTCGGCCTCCAGGCCACCGCCGCCTACGTCACCATGGGCTGGATGCCGCAGATCTTCCGCGACGCCGGTGTCCCGGCCGGCACCGCGGGCGTGCTGCTCGCCGTCACCATGGTGATGGGCGTGCCGCTGGCCTTCGTCATCCCGCGGGTCGCCACCCGGCTGCCCCATCAGGGGCCGATCGTGCTGGTCCTGGGCGTGTGCGGGCTCGCCGGATACGCCGGACTGTACTTCGCTCCGGCCGCCGGCGCCTGGGCCTGGGCGCTGCTGCTCGGCGTCTCCAACTGCGCCTTCCCGCTGGCCCTGACGATGGTCGGCATGCGGGCCCGGAGCGGGCCTGGGGTGGCCCAGCTGTCCGCGTTCGCGCAGAGCACCGGCTACCTGATCTCCATCCCCGGCCCACTGCTGGTCGGCGTGCTCTACCAGCGGAGCGGCGGCTGGGGCCTGCCCATCGCCCTCATGGCGAGCCTGATGCTGCCGCAGATGGCAGTGGGCTTCCTGGCGGGCCGCGACCGCACGGTGGAGGAAGAGGCGAGCGCACGCTGACTCGCGCGGCGGACGGGCCCGGAGACGGCGACGGGATGACTCGCGGGGACGGGCTCGGGGGCGGGGATGGGCCGACTTGCGCGGCGGACGGGCTTGGGGGCGGGGGACGCGGTCCCTTGCAAGGACCGGCGTGGAGGCGACGACGGACTGACTCGCGCGCGGAAACGGGCGCGGCGACGCGGTGCCCCGCAAGGACGGGCAGGACGGCGGCGACGCACTGACTCGTGCGGACGGTCTCGGGAGCCGGCCTCGGACCGACTCGCCGCGGACCGACTCGCCGCGGACCGACTCGCCGCGGACCGACTCGCCGCGGACCGACTCGCCGCGGACGGGCTCGGCGGGTGGCGGCGCGGTGCCTCGCATGGGCGGGCGGGGTCGGGATGGGCGGGAGGCGGCGACGCGTTGATCTGCGGATGGGCCGGAAGGCGGTGTACTGGCCTCACGGACAGCCGCGGCCGCCGTAAGGCATGGATCCGCGGACCGGCCGGCCCGGAGGGCGCCGCGCCGCACTGCGCCGACGGGACCCGGGAGCGGGCGCCCCGCCGACCGTCGCGGCACGTGGAAGCCGGTGCCGATGGCTCTGCCGGCCTTCGGCGGACCGGGGTGACAGGGGCCGGCCCAGCCACCGGCGGTCGGGGTGGAGACCGTGCCGTGGCCGCCCGTGGCAGGCGGGGCCGGGAGCCGGCAGAAGCCCCGGTGCCCCGTTCGGCGGTCCGCGCGGGGCGACACCTGCCCCGGCCGACCCCTGCGGAGCGGAGGGTGCGAGACTGGGCGCATGCAGCCTGTGCTCGACCCGAACCCGCAGAACGGCCAGAAGAAGATGCTGCTCGTCTTCGGCTCGTTCTTCGCCATCTTCGTGATCATCGCCGTCATCGCGACCCTCGCATCCCCCTGACGGCCGCCACCGGCCCTGTGGGGCACCTCTCCTGGACGCCTCTTCCGGCGGATGGTGGGGTTGGCCCCCCATCCCCTAGGGGGAAAGGGTCAGGGGCAACTGGGTGGAAGTCCGGATGGGTTGGCGGCCCCGGATTCCGTAACTTCGAGATGTGACCGCACGACACGGTCACGGACCCGCTCGAAAGACACACGGAGGCGATCATGCCGGCCCGCACCCACCCCCGGCCCCACCCGGCGACCACGGGCGGCGTCGACAGCCGGCTGCCCTGGTGGGCCCTCGCCCTCCCCGCGCTCGCCTTCATCGCACTGCTGGCGCTGATACTGAACCCGTCGGACGCCCACGCGGCGAGCGGCGACCCGGCGATCACGCACCTCGTCGAGCGCGCCCGACAGCTCCTCGCGCGCTGACCAGGCACCCCGTACGCGGTGAATCCGCATGTCAACTCCCTGCGCCGCATGGTCCGTTTCATGCGAAGCTGGGTCCCATGAGCGCCGCAGAACCTCGCAGTATCGTCCTCCTCCGGCATGCGAAAGCCGACTGGCCCCAGGTGTCCGACCATGAGCGCCCGCTCGCCGAGCGCGGCCGTATGGACGCCGCTGTCGCCGGACGCAAGCTGGCCGACACCGGCATCACCTTCGACCTCGCCCTGTGCTCCACCGCCATCCGGACCCGCGAGACCTGGAAGCTCGCCGTCCACGAACTGGCGCACCGGCCGAAGACCGTCTACGAGGAGCGGGTCTACGAGGCTTCGCCCGGCGAACTGATCGCCGTGCTGAACGAGACCCCGGACGACGTGCGGAACGTGATCCTCATCGGCCACAACCCGGGTGTCCACGGCCTGGCCGACATCCTGTCCGGCACCGCCGAGGGCGAAGCCCGCGACCGGATGAACCGCCGCGGTTTCCCGGCCGCCGGGTTCGCGCTGCTGTCCTTCGAGGGCCCCTGGAAGAGCCTGGAGCCGGGCGTGGCCACACTCATGGACTACTGGGCGCCAGACGAGTGATCTCACCCATGTGCGAGGGCCCGGCACGTGCGCGGTGCCGGGCCCTCGCACATCAGGGCCTGCTCAGCCCTCGTCGTGCGTGTCGGCCGCCTCGACCTCTTCCCGGGTGACGCCCAGCAGATACAGGACCGTGTCGAGGAAGGGGAAGTTCACCGCCGTGTGCGCCGCCTCGCGGACCACCGGCTTGGCGTTGAAGGCGACGCCCAGACCGGCCGCGTTCAGCATGTCCAGGTCGTTGGCGCCGTCGCCGATCGCCACCGTCTGCGACAGCGGCACCCCCGCCTCCGCGGCGAACCGGCGCAGCAGCCGCGCCTTGCCCGCGCGGTCCACGATCTCACCGGTGACCCGACCGGTGAGCTTGCCGTCGACGATCTCCAGCGTGTTGGCCTGCGCGAAGTCCAGGCCCAGCCGTTCCTTCAGATCGTCCGTGACCTGGGTGAAGCCACCGGAGACAACCCCCACTTGGTAGCCGAGCCGCTTCAGCGTGCGGATCAGGGTGCGGGCACCCGGCGTCAGCCGGACCTCGTTGCGCACCTTGTCCACCACGGAGGCGTCCAGCCCCTTCAGCAGCGCCACGCGCGCGTGCAGTGACTGCTCGAAGTCCAGCTCCCCGCGCATCGCCGCCGTCGTCACCTCGGCGACCTTGTCCTCGCAGCCGGCGTGCGCCGCGAACAGCTCGATGACCTCGTCCTGGATCAGCGTGGAGTCCACGTCCATGACCACCAGGCGCTGGGCGCGCCGGTGCAGGCCCGCCGCGACGACCGCGACGTCGACACCCAGTGCCGCCGCGTCCGTGACCAGGGCCGTGCGCAGCGGCTCGGTCTCCACGCCCGACACCGCGAACTCCACTGCCGTCACCGGGTACTTGGCGAGCCGGAAGATACGGTCGATGTTGCCGCCGGCCTTCGCGATCCGGTCGGCGATGGCGGCCGTCGACTCGGCGGTCAGCGGATGGCCGAGCACGGTCACCAGCGAACGCCCGAGGCCGCGCGGCCGGTTGTCGCCGTGCCCCGAGATGATCTCCGCCTGCATCTTCATCGACTCGGCCCAGCTGTGCACGGTGGCCCTCAGATCGCCCTCCAGGCCGGCCGGCGGCTGCGTGACCAGCGCGCACAGCACCAGGCGGCCCCGGGTGACGACCTGCTCGATGTCGACCACGTCGACCAGGTAGGCGGCGAGGGTGTCGAAGAGGCCCGCCGTGATGCCCGGCCGGTCCTTGCCGAAGATCTTGACGAGGAGGGTGGGGACCTCGGGGGTCTGTTCAGCGGAGGTCTGCGAAGCGCTCATGGTGTCACCACCGTATCCGGCACCCAGTGCCGTCCGCCGTCGAGGTCCGACTGACGGACACGGAACAATGGATGTCGCGCCGGTGTCAGGGATCTTGCCGCCGGGAGACACCGCCCGCCCGCTCACGGCGGCCCCCGGCTCCACCACGACTGTGCCACGAGATGCCCTGACGGGCAGGACGTGCGCTTCCGCACGCCCCCGGCCGGCTGGCCCCTGCCCGCTCCGGCCGGCTCACCCGCGGCGCTTCGGCTTGCCCGGCGGGGCCGGGGGCGGCGGCGGAGGGGGCGGCGGTGGCCATTCGGTGCCGTCCGCCCCCTGCGAGCGGTCGCCTCGCCGCGCCGTGGGACGGCGCCGGGCCGGTGGGGGAGCGGAGTCGAGCGGCCGGGCGATGGTCGGGGCGCCGTACAGGTCGCTGCCGGCGGCCGCCGGCCCGGCACCCGGCGGCTCCTCGCGCAGGTCCTGCGGCACCTGGAGGCCGTCCGCCACCTGGAGGTCCTCCGGCACCCGGAGATAGGGATTCGTGTCGGGGTTCGGCGGCCGGTACGGCCTGCCCGGCGCGTACGGCCCGACGCCGTGGCCGGGTCGGGGACCACCGGCGCCCCCGTCGCCGAGGCCTGAGCCACCGTACGGCGCGGACTCGACCGCGCCCCCGTACCTCGAGCCCTCGGCCTCGCCCCCGCCCGCACCGCCGTACCCCGGCCTCCCGCCGGCACCCTCGTACCCCACGCTTCCACCGTCACCCCCGACTCCCGCGTCCCCCGGTACCCCGCGAGCCGCCCACGCCGCCCGTGCCCCCGCCGTCCCCGTCCCCCAGGCCGCCAGTGCCCCGATCGCCCCGGCGGCCGCGCCCCACGCCGCGCCGAGCAGCAGTGCCAGGCCGAGGCGGCCCTGCAGTTCCAGGCCGGCGTCGAAGGTGTCGAAGCCGAGCACGGACAGGGACGAGGTGACGGACACGCCCGTCAGCCAGGCGAGCAGCGGGAGGGCGAGCGCGGTGGTGACGCCGAGGCGCAGGCCGCACCGGGTGGCGAGAGCGAGGGCGGTGTCGGCCTGCCGTCCCACGGTGCTGTCGGCCCGCCGTACCACCGGTGTGCGGACCGCCGTGAGGACACCGGCCAGCAGCATCGCCAGTGCCGCGGCCCCGGCCAGCAGCCACACCCGGCCGTCCAGGCCGGCCAGCCGGCCCAGCGTCACGGGCTGGTCGGTGTGCGCGCCGAGGAGCTGGTCCAGCGGGTGGGGGAGGGACCTGGCGAGGACGCCGGAGGCGTGGCCGTCCCAGGGGACGAAGAGACCGAGGGGGAGGCCGAGCCAGACCCCGTTCGGTGTACCGAGCAGGGCCGCGCCGGCGATCCGTCCGGGACGGTCGTCGCGGATCGCCGCGTACGCCGCCGCCGCGAGCCCCGCCGCCACGGCCACCAGCAGCACGGTGACCAGCGCCGAGACCGCCGGCCGTACCACCCGGTGCACGACGGACCAGCCGGGCGGCAGGGGCGCGCGCCGGGAGGCGAGCAGGGCGACCAGCAGCACGCCGGCACACCAGAGCGCGCCGCCGAGCAGCGTGGCCGCCGTGTCCACGGTGAAGCCGACCGCGGCCTTGGCGTGGACGAGGTCGCCGATCCGGCCCGGCAGCAGTCCGCTCACGTCGCCGAGGCCGGGGATGCTCAGCCCGCCGCCTCCCTGGCCGCCCGTGCCCGGCAGGTTGTCCAGCCCGAGCGAGCCGCCGTCGATCGTGACGATGTCGTGACCGGCCCAGGCGAGACCGCCCAGCAGTGCGACGAAGAGCGCGACCACCGTGCCCGCGCGGGCGAGGAGTTCGGCGGGGGCGACGACAACTCCGGCCCTGCGCAGGGACCGTAGGAAGAACCACGACAGCAGCAGGGCACCGGCCAGGCTCACCCCGAGTGGCGTGATCTCGATGGCGGTGTGGGCCTCGGCGCCTTTCAGTCCGAAGGCGGACACATCGCCCGACGGCGTGACCGAACCACCCGCCCCGAGGGCCACAACGGCCGCCGTCATGGGGCCCAGTGAGCCCGCCGTGTCCGCGCGCAGGAGATGCAGGCCGAGCGCGGCCGTCCCCGCCATCCCCATCAACGCCCAGCTCACCGCGGCGATCGCGGACAGCAGGACGTCCTTCCAGGGCACCGTCGCGGCACGCGGCGCGCTCTCGGCGTTCGTGGCAGACCTCATGGCAGACCCCCCGATCCGCGGCGCGGCACCGGAGCCGCGCTTGTCCCCCTCGCCGGGATTACCACTCTCCGGCCCGGTTTCAACCCCGTCAACGGGGCGAGTTGAAGCGTGCGAGGGCGCCCGTTGACAAGGCCCGGGTTTCGGTCAGCGGGCCGAGCCTGAAATAGTTCCCCCCGATGTTCGACATCCCTAGACTCCCTGTGATGGGGGTAACTCGGGGGACAACTCAGTGGGGCATGGAGTGCCGGAACTCGTACTGGAATCAAACGGACGGACCTGGACGTTGGACCCGTCCAGGCCCTACACCCTCGGCCGCGATCCGCAGGGTGACATCGTCTTCGACGACGCCAGGGTGTCCTGGCGGCACGCCACGGTCAGCTTCAACGGCCGCAGTTGGGTCATCGAGGACCATGGCAGCACCAACGGCACGTTCGTGCAGGGCCGGCGGATCCAGCAGATGGAGATCGGGCCGGGCGCGTCGCTGCACCTTGGCAACGCGACCGACGGACCGCGGCTGAACCTGTCGGGCGCCGCGGCCGGCCGGCAGCAGCCGGCGCCGTACGCCGCGCAGGGCGCCGGGGCACCGGGCTGGGCCCAGCAGGCACCGCAGCAGGCACCCGCCGCGGGGCAGGCGGCCGCACAGCCGCAGGCACAACAGGCACCGGCCCCGCAGCAGGGCTGGCAGCAGCAGGCGCCCGCGTTCCCGCAGCAACAGGCGGGTCCCGCGGATCAGTACGCGCAGAACACACCCGGTGGTGGCGCGGGGGCGCCGCCGGTCTACGGCGACCGCAGCCCGACCACGTTCCACCAGTTCGCCGTCGGCCGGGTGATGCGCATCGGCCGTGCGCTGGAGAACGACCTGGTCGTCTCCGACCTCCAGGTCTCCCGGAACCACGCCGAGTTCCACGCCACGCCCGACGGCCGGCTGGAGATCCGCGACCTCGGCTCGCACAACGGCACCTACGTCAACGGCCAGCCGATCCCCAAGGGCGGCTCGGTGCAGCTGGGCCCGGCCGACATCGTCGGCGTCGGTCACTCCACGTTCCGGATCGTCGGCGACCGGCTCGAGGAGTTCGTCGACACCGGTGAGGTCTCCTTCTCCGCGCGCCATCTGACCGTCACGGTCGACGGCGGCAAGCAGATCCTGAAGGACGTCTCCTTCGGCGTCCCGGAGAAGTCCCTGATCGCGGTCATCGGCCCGTCCGGCTCCGGCAAGTCGACCCTGCTCAAGGCGCTCACCGGCTACCGGCCCGCCAACCAGGGCGAGGTCCTGTACGACAACCGGAACCTGTACAAGCAGTTCGCCGAGCTGCGCCAGCGCATCGGTCTGGTTCCGCAGGACGACATCCTGCACAAGGAGCTGACGGTCAAGAAGGCCCTGAAGTACGCGGCCAAGCTGCGTTTCCCGGCCGACACCACGGCGCAGGAGCGCGACGCCCGCATCGACGAGGTGCTGCGCGAGCTCAAGCTCGACATCCACAAGGACAAGAAGGTCACCTCCCTCTCCGGCGGCCAGCGCAAGCGTGTCTCGGTGGCCCTGGAGCTGCTCACCAAGCCGTCGCTGATCTTCCTGGACGAGCCGACCTCCGGTCTCGACCCGGGCATGGACCGCGACGTCATGCAGCTGCTGCGCGGCCTCGCCGACGACGGCCGTACGGTCCTCGTGGTCACCCACTCGGTGGCCGAGCTGGCGCTGTGCGACAAGCTGCTGGTGATGGCGCCGGGCGGCGCGGTCGCCTACTTCGGCCCGCCGGAGGAGGCGCTGAACTTCTTCGGCTACGACAGCTGGGCCGACGTCTTCTCCGCCTTCGAGAACTACCGCGACTACAACTGGGCGGACCGCTGGAAGGGCTCCCAGCACTACCAGATGTACGCCGCGGACGTGGACGCCGTTGCCCCGCAGTCCGTACACATGCCTCCGCCGCAGGCCATCAAGCCCCCCAAGCCGCAGGCCTGGGGTTCGCAGCTGATGACCCTGATCCGGCGCTATGTGTCGGTCATCGTCTCCGACAAGGGCTTCCTGGCGCTGACGGTGATCCTCCCGGCGGTGCTCGGCGCGGTCAGCCTGCTGATCGACCACAAGCGCGGCCTGCTGGTCAACGCGGCGATCAACCCCAGGACCGGCGCGCACATCCCCAACGGCACGGCCACCACCGTGCTGCTGATACTCGCCGTCGGCGCGTGCTTCGCGGGTGCCGCGAACTCCGTCCGAGAGCTGATCAAGGAACGGGTGATCTACGAGCGGGAGCGTGCGACCGGCCTGTCCCGGTCGGCGTACCTGATGTCCAAGGTGGTCGTGCTCGGCGCCGTCACCGTGCTCCAGGGCCTGATGGTCGGCGTGATCGGCTTCTCGCCCCGGGAGATCCCGGACCAGGGGCTGGTCCTGGGCGGCAACACCCTCCTCGAGCTGTGCCTGCCGATCATGGCGCTCGGCTTCACCTCGATGATGGTCGGCCTGGTGATCTCCTCGCTGGTGAAGACCGCCGAGAAGACCATGCCGCTGCTGGTGATGTTCGCGATCATCCAGGTCGTCTTCACCGGTTGCCTCTTCACCCTGCACGGCACACTCGGCGTCAACGAGTTCTCGTACCTGATGCCGTCGCGCTGGGCGGTGGCCGCCGCAGGCGCCACGCTGGACTTCAACAACATCGCCCCGAACTCCGACAACCCGAGCAGCACCGACCCGCTGTGGAACCACACGGCCGGGGCCTGGACCCTGGACATGATCGCGCTGATCGTGCTCGGTGTGGTCTGCGGCTTCTTCGTGGCCCGCTTCCTGCGCCGCCACGAGCCGGAGGTCATGCGCAAGTAACCGCGCCCGTACGACGCGAAGGGCGGCACCCCGTGATGGGGTGCCGCCCTTCGGCGTCACGTCGCTGAGGTCCGCGCCAGCCCTCAGTACGCGCTGTTGACGTTGTCCATCGAGCCGTAGCGGTGGGCCGCGTAGTTGGCGGCGGCGGTGATGTTGGCGACCGGGTCGTAGATGTTCCACGACGTGCCCGCCACGTGGTAGGCGGAGAAGGTGGGCTGGATCACCTGCAGCAGACCCTTGGACGGGATGCCGTTGGCCGCGTTGACGTCCCAGTTGTTGATGGCCATCGGGTTGCCCGAGGACTCCCGCATGATGTTGCGGTACAGGCCGTTGTAGCTGCCGGGGATGCCCTTGGAGCGCATGATGTCCAGCGACTGGCGGATCCAGCCGTCGAGGTTGTTGGCGTACGTCTTCGCGGCGACCGGCTGCATGTCGATCCGCTGGGTGGAGCGGCTCGCGGCCTCCGTGGCGGCGCGGTCCTGCGCGGCCTTCTTCGCGGCGGCCTCGGCGGCGGCCTTCTTCGCGGCCTCGGCGCGCTGCTTGGCGGCGGCGGCCTCGGCTGCGGCCTTCTTCTGCGCGGCGAACGCGTCGAGCTTGACCGTCTCGGTGGCGAGCTGGTCGGTGACCGTGCCCTTGACGTTCTTCAGCGTCGTGCTGGTGGCGACCTGGGCGGCCGTGGCCGGGGCGCCGGTGGTGACGGTGTCGGCGTTGCTCGGGACGGCCGAGATGGCGATGGCGGCGGTGCCGAGGGCGGCGACGCCGGCGATGGCGATCTTGTGCTGCCTGGTCAGGGCACGACTATGAGCACGGTTGAGGATGTTCTTGGGCATTGGCTGATGGACCTCTTCGATAGCGCGGAGGTCGCTCCTGCGTCCGCCGGGGGAATCGGCTCCTCCCACACGAACGCCGCGGGCCGGTGACCCACGGCGCTGAGCGACGGGAGCAATTCTTAGCTGGCGCAAAATTCCCAGGCAAAGCTGTGACGTACGATCCTCGATAGTGGATCGGCCAAGGGCAAAACGGGACAGACTGGACCGTCTGTCCCGTTCATGCGGGGATGGTTTATCTCCTATGCCCGGTCGTACGTGATGTGGGCCCTATGCGCGGGCTCACATCGGACACGTAACAGTCTCACCAGGAGTTGCCGTTGCAACGCTCTGTGTGAGGGCCCTCCTCCGGGAGGACGAGATGTACGTCGCCGAACTCGTGCCACAGGTAGAGCCCCCGGAGCGCCTCCTCGTAGGCACGGTCGACCGCGGCCCGCCCCGCCACCGCCCGCAGCATCAGCAGATGCGAGGCCTCCGGCTCGTGCAGCCCGGTCAGCAGCCCGTCCACCACCCGCACCCCGCGCTCCGGCGTCACCACCAGATCCGTCCACCCCTCGGCCGCCCGCACCACCCCGTCCGGCCCGGCCGCCGACTCCACGGCCCGCACGGCGGTCGTACCCACGGCGATCACCCTGCCCTCGCCCGCCCTCGCCGCGTTGATCAGCCGCGCCGACGCCGCCGGCACCGAGAACCGCTCCGGATACGGCGGCTCGTGCGACTCCGCCGATGCCACCCCCGTGTGCAGCGTGACCGGCGCGAACTGCATTCCCCGGCTCACCAGCTCCGCCACCAGGCCCGCGGTGAAGGGGCGCGCCGCACTCGGCATCTCCGCACTGCCCGCCCCGTCCGGCGACGGCAGCGCGAACACCGTCTGGTACACCGACAGCGGCTGGTCCCGCTCCGTATAGGAGTAGCGAATGGGCCGCCCGTGCGCGCGCAGCATCCCCAGCACGTCCCCGTCCGCCCGGGCCCACCACAGCCGCTCCCCGCCCGGGCTCAGCGGCTCCTCCAGCACCAGCCGCCCCGTCCCCGGCAGCAGCACCTCCGTACCCGCACGCGTGCCCGTACGCGCGCGTGTGGTGCCCCGCCCGTCCGGCTCCCGCAACTCGACCGCCCACCGGCCGTCGTCGCCGCGCGTGGAGAAATGCACCACCACGCGCGCGTGGCCGCTGCGTCCGTCCACCGCCGCGGCCAGCGTGGGCGAGGTGTTCACCACCAGCAGGTCCCCGGCCCGCAGCAGCAGCCCCAGCTCCGGGAAGAGGTGATGCGTCACCTGCGTACCGCGCGAGACCAGCAGCCGTACGGCGTCCCGGTCCAGCCCCGGACCACGCTGCTCGGCGGGTACGCGCGCGGACAGCCCCTCCGGTACGCGCACGACTGTCCTCACCGCTCCTCCAGCAGCGCCGGCGCCGCGTACCGCCCGCTGGCCGGCCGCTCGTCCAGCAGCCGCAGAAACGCCGGTACGACCGTGTCCGGCGCCGGACGCCGCTCGTCGTCGCCGGGTACGGCCGCCGCGTACAGGTCAGTGGCCATGTCCCCGGGATCCACCGCCCACACCCGCAGGCCGGGCTCCTCCACGCCCAGCACCGCCGCCAGCTGGTCCAGGGCCGCCTTCGAGGCGCCGTAGCCGCCCCAGGTCTCGTACGCCTCGGCCGCCGCGTCCGAGCTGACCACGACCACCGTGCCGGCCGGCGACTCCCGCAGCAGCGGCAGCGCCTCATGGACCAGGCCGAGCGCGGCCACCACGTTCACCTCCAGCGCCCGCCGCAGTCCCTCCACGGGCAGCTCGGCCAGCCGCACCAGCGGCTCCGCACCCAGCGCGCTCGCATTGCTGACCAGCAGGTCGACCCCGCCCAGCCGGCGCGCCGCCGCCACCAGCTCCGCCCGGTGCCCGGCATCCGTCACGTCCCCGGCCGGGGCCGTCACGCGCGTGCCGTGCCCGGCGACGCCCTCCGCGGCCTCCTTGAGGGCCTCGGCGCCCCGGGCGTCCAGCACCAGATCCCAGCCCCGCGCGGCGAGTGCCTCCGCGAGTGCCCGCCCCAGGCCCTTCGAGGCCCCCGTGATGATCGCCACCGGCATGACTACCGTCCCCTCGTCGCCTCCCGCCACCGTCGGGCGGTGACCACACCGTAGGAACGGCACCGTCCCGGCCGCCTCGGACGCGGGCCGCAACACGGAGGGGCCCTTCGGCGTACACCGCGCGTCCGGGGTCGCGGGGCCTACACCGGCCGCCCTAGGACCAGCGGACCGGGTCCCGCCACCACAGGTCCGATCCGCTTGTCACACCCCGCCGGTACCGTGAGGACATGAGTCACCGTCCTCGGTCCGGCCTGGCAGCGGTCAGTTCCGCGCTGCTGGCCATGAGCAGGCATCTGGAGGTGCGCGACGTCCTCAAGACGATCGTCGCCTCCGCCCGCGAACTGCTCGACGCGCAGTACGCCGCCCTCGGCGTCCCCGACGATCACGGCGGCTTCGCCCAGTTCGTCGTCGACGGCGTGAGTGACGAGCAGTGGCGCGCCATCGGCCCGCTCCCGCGCCAGCACGGCATCCTCGCCGCGATGCTGCACGAGGCGAAGGCGGAGCGCCTCGCCGACGTGCGCAAGGACCCCCGCTTCGAGGGCTGGCCGGCCGCGCACCCGGACCTGGCCGACTTCCTCGGCCTGCCCGTCCGCGACGGCGACGAGGTCATCGGCGCGCTCTTCCTGGCCAACAAGAACTGTCCCAGGCGAGAGGGGAGTTGCGGCTTCACCGAGGCGGACGAGGAACTGCTCGCCATCCTCGCCCAGCACGCCGCCATCGCCCTCACCAACGCCCGGCTCTACGAACGCAGCCGCGAACTCACCATCGCCGAGGAACGCTCCCGCCTCGCCCACGAACTGCACGACGCGGTCAGCCAGAAGCTCTTCTCCCTGCGCCTGACCGCCCAGGCCGCGGCGGCGCTCGTCGACCGCGACCCCGCCCGGGCCAAGGGCGAACTCCACCAGGTCGCCGCGCTCGCCGCCGAGGCCGCCGACGAGCTGCGCGCCGCCGTCGTGGAGTTGCGCCCCGCCGCCCTGGACGAGGACGGCCTGATCGCCACCCTGCGCACCCAGACCCAGGTCCTCGACCGCGCCCACACCGCGCGCGTGACCTTCACCAGCGGCGGCTTCCGGGCCCTGCCCGCCGCCCAGGAGGAAGCCCTGCTCAGAGTCGCCCAGGAAGCCCTGCACAACGCACTGCGCCACTCCGGCGCCGAACACGTCGAGGTGAGCGTCGGGCGGCGCGGCTGCGGAGCCGTGCTGCGCGTCACCGACGACGGCAGCGGCTTCGACCCGAAGGCGGTCCGCCGCGCCGGACGGCATCTGGGCCTGGTCTCGATGCGGGACCGCGCGAGCGGCGTCGGCGGCACGCTGACCGTGGAGTCGGTGCCCGGCAAGGGCACCACGATCGAGTTGGAGGTCCCCGGTGGCTGACGCGATCAGGGTGCTGCTCGTCGACGACCACCAGGTCGTCCGCCGGGGCCTGCGCACCTTCCTGGAAGTGCAGGACGACATCGAGGTCGTCGGCGAGGCCGCCGACGGCGCCGAAGGAGTCGCCCGCGCCGAGGAACTGCGCCCGGACGTCGTCCTGATGGACGTCAAGATGCCGGGCATGGACGGCGTCGAGGCCCTGCGCCGGCTGCGCGAACTCGACAACCCCGCGCGCGTGCTCGTCGTCACCAGCTTCACCGAGCAGCGCACGGTCGTACCGGCCCTGCGCGCGGGCGCCGCCGGATACGTCTACAAGGATGTGGATCCCGACGCCCTCGCCGGCGCCATCCGCTCCGTGCACGCCGGCCACATCCTGCTCCAGCCCGAGGTCGCCGGCGCCCTGCTCTCCCAGGAGGAGGCCAACTCCGGCCAGAGCAGAGGCGGTTCGCTCACCGAACGGGAGCGCGAGGTGCTCGGCCTGATCGCGGACGGCCGCTCCAACCGCGAGATCGCCCGCGCCCTCGTGCTGTCCGAGAAGACCGTCAAGACGCATGTCTCCAACATCCTGATGAAGCTCGACCTCGCCGACCGCACCCAGGCCGCGCTGTGGGCCGTACGCCACGGCGTGACCGGCTGAAACGCCCTCCCCAAGGCCTCACCCACGGCAACAGCCCAGGCTGAGATTCATACCGTCGTGGGAATGTCACCCGGACGGCGCATCCTCCGGCGATCTCCGCCGTTCTCCAGTGCGTGCTGCGGCGAGCCGCCGCGGTGAACGTCAAGGAGGGGTTGGAAAGTGAAGAACCTGAAGAAGGCCGCGGCCGTGACGATGGTGGCCGGTGGCCTGGTGGCGGCCGGTGCGGGGATGGCCTCCGCCACGGAGGGCGCCCACGCCTGCGGCGAGGCCCTGGGCTCCCCGGGCGTCATCTCGGGCAACGTCGTCCAGGCCCCGGTGCACATCCCGGTGAACGCGGTCGGCAACAGCGTGAGCGTGGTCGGCGTACTGAACCCGGCCTTCGGCAACAGCGGCCTCAACCACTGAGGTCCGGCCGACAACGACCACAGGCCTCCCGGTGCCCATCGGGAGGCCTGTCATGTTGTCGTCCCGCTTCCCCAGCCCGTCCGGCCCCCGAGCACCAGGGCCGCAGGCCCGGCGGCGGCGTCCGCGGGCGGCAGCCCCCAGGTACGCCCGCACCGGACCCCGGCACCCGTCGGCCTACCGCACGCCCCGCTCCCGCTCCTCCACGATGGAGTTGTACGCCGCCACCTGCGCCCGCCGCGCCGTCCGCTCGACGGGCCGCAGGGCCTCCGCCCGAGCGGCCATCTCCGAGGAGCTGACCGCACCCCCGTGCCCGTTGCCGTACGCCAGCGACACCAGCAGCGCGACCCGCTGCGCCAGCTCCAGCACCCGCACCGCACGCGGCGGATACCCCGGCGCCAGCACCTCCCGGCCCCGCTCGGCCCGCGCCCGGTACGCGTCGATCGCCGCCTCCGCCACCGGGCCCGCCCCGGCGACGTCCAGCTTCGACAGCACCTCGGTCGCCTCGCGCAGCGCCTCCGCCAGCTCCCGCTCGGCCTCGCCCAGCGACGGCACATCGGCGGGCGGCGCCTCCCGCACCGGCAGCACATGCCAGACCACCTCGGCATGCACATCACCCGTCGGCCCGGCCTCGTACACCTCCGGCACCAGCCCGAACGCGGCGCCGTGGCAGACCACCGCCTCCTCGGCCTCCAGCGCCCGCGCATTGAACTCGGGCGGACCGCTCAGCCCCAGCGGATGCCCCGGCGCCGGCAGCGCGACCCGCAGCCCGGTCGTCCCCAGCGTCCGCAGCCGCCCCAGTGCCAGCGTGAGCCCGACCGGCGCGGACTCCCCGGGCAGCCCCTCCACCCGGTGCACCGTGTCCTCGCTCACGATGGCGAGCGCGGCGTCATCCGGAGAGACAAGTCCGGCCAAGAGGGCATTTCCCCAAGCGGCGAGGCGTCCTGAACGCGGTTCCGAGAGCATGCCCCCACCCTAAGGACCGGACCGATGGAATGGGGCGGGGCACTCGTGGCGTAGATTTCATAAGGGCTGCGCCCACAGGCGCGGCGGACCGAGCCACAGGCGTACGCGACAGCCGAGACCGGCCACACTGCAAGGGGAGACAACGCGCTCATGAGCGATGTTCTGGAGCTTCAGGACGTATCCGTGGTCCGCGAGGGCCGGGCTCTGGTGGACCAGGTCTCCTGGTCGGTGAAGGAGGGCGAGCGCTGGGTCATCCTCGGACCCAACGGCGCCGGCAAGACCACCCTCCTGAACGTCGCCTCCAGCTACCTCTTCCCCAGCAAGGGCACCGCCACCATCCTCGGTGACACCCTCGGCAAGGTCGACGTCTTCGAGCTGCGTCCCCGCATCGGCGTGGCCGGCATCGCCATGGCCGAGAAGCTCCCCAAGCGTCAGACGGTCCTCGAGACGGTACTGACGGCCGCCTACGGCATGACCGCCCACTGGCAGGAGGAGTACGACGAGGTCGACGAGCAGCGCGCCCGCGCCTTCCTCGACCGCCTCGGCATGAGCGACTACCTCGACCGCCGCTTCGGCACCCTCTCCGAGGGCGAGCGCAAGCGCACCCTCATCGCCCGCGCCCTGATGACCGACCCCGAGCTGCTCCTGCTGGACGAGCCCGCCGCCGGTCTCGACCTCGGCGGCCGCGAGGACCTGGTCCGCCGCCTCGGCCGGCTCGCCCGCGACCCCATCGCCCCCTCGATGATCATGGTCACCCACCACGTCGAGGAGATCGCCCCCGGTTTCACCCACGTCCTGATGATCCGCCAGGGCAAGGTCCTCGCCGCCGGCCCGATCGAGCTGGAACTGTCCTCCCGCAACCTCTCCCTCTGCTTCGGCCTCCCGCTCGTCGTGGAGCAGGTCGGCGACCGCTGGACGGCTCAGGGCCTGCCCCTGTCCTGACCCTCCGCCCAAGGTCCTCCCGAGCCGGTCCCGCTCCCTTTCGCGCCCTGTCCGCCGCCCGGCCCCGGCCCTACCATGACCCTGTGAACGACATCGACGCATGGGTGTGGTGGCTCGTCGGCGCGGCGGCGCTCGGAATCCCGCTCGTCGTCACCGCCATGCCGGAGTTCGGCATGCTGGCGGTGGGAGCCATCGCGGCCGCCGTCGCCGCGGGCCTCGGCCTGGACGCCGTGATCCAGGTCCTCGTGTTCGTCGCCGTCTCCGTCGCGCTCATCGCCGTCGTCCGCCCCATCGCGGCCCGCCACGGCAGACAGCTCCCGCAACTCGCCACCGGCATCGACGCCTTGAAGGGCAAGCAGGCGGTCGTCCTCGAGCGCGTCGACGGCTCCGGCGGCCGCATCAAGCTCGGCGGAGAGGTCTGGTCGGCCCGCGCCCTCGACACCGACCGGGCCTACGAAGTGGGCCAGGCAGTGGACGTCGTCGACATCGAAGGGGCCACCGCCATCGTCATCTGAGGCATCCTGCACACGAGTTGGACGATGGTCTGTCAGACTCGACCAGCAAGATCTTCTGCAACCACGAGATCTGCCGAAGGCGCCGAGGCGGAGAGGGGTACGGGGAACACGATGGGATCGGTCATCATCGTCCTGGTCATTCTGGTGGTGTTGGTCTTCATCGCCCTGATCAAGACCATCCAGGTCATCCCACAGGCCAGCGCAGCCATCGTCGAGCGCTTCGGCCGTTACACACGCACGCTGAACGCGGGACTGAACATCGTGGTCCCGTTCATCGACACCATCCGCAACCGCATCGACCTGCGCGAACAGGTCGTGCCCTTCCCGCCGCAGCCGGTGATCACCCAGGACAACCTGGTCGTCAACATCGACACGGTCATCTACTACCAGGTGACCGACGCCCGCGCGGCCACCTACGAGGTCGCCAGCTACATCCAGGCCATCGAGCAGCTGACGGTCACCACGCTGCGCAACATCATCGGCGGCATGGACCTCGAACGCACCCTGACCTCCCGCGAGGAGATCAACGCCGCCCTGCGCGGCGTCCTCGACGAGGCAACGGGCAAATGGGGCATCCGCGTCAACCGCGTGGAGCTGAAGGCCATCGAACCGCCCACCTCCATCCAGGACTCGATGGAGAAGCAGATGCGCGCCGACCGTGACAAGCGCGCCGCGATCCTCACCGCCGAAGGTACCCGCCAGGCCGCCATCCTCACCGCCGAGGGCGAGAAGCAGTCCCAGATCCTGCGCGCCGAAGGTGAGGCCAAGGCCGCGGCCCTGCGCGCGGAGGGCGAGGCCCAGGCGGTCCGTACGGTCTTCGAGGCCATCCACGCCGGCGACCCCGACCAGAAGCTCCTGTCCTACCAGTACCTGCAGATGCTCCCGAAGATCGCCGAGGGCGACGCCAACAAGCTCTGGATCGTCCCGAGCGAGATCGGCGACGCCCTCAAGGGCCTCTCCGGCGCCATGGGCAACTTCGGCCCCCTGGGCGGCGGTGGCCAGGGCAACGGCGGAGCCAATGTCCCCGCACAGAACAACGGCCCGAGCACAGAACGCCGCGAGAAGCCGAGCATCGACTAGGAGTTATCGACTAGGAGTTGTGGACAACGCCGGTTCCCCCTACGCCCCTCCAGGGGCGCGGGGAACTAGGCAGCGTCCCGAGCCAGCCACTCAGGCAGAGCCTCGAACTCCTCGGAGCCCAGAGCCAAGAGCATCGCATCGGCGGGAGTCGGCTCGAAGGGCTCCCGCAGCAAAGCCATCCCCGCCTCCTCCGGAGTCCGGTTCGCCTTGCGGTGATTGTCCTCCGCGCACGCGGCAACCGTGTTCAGCCAGGTGTCCTGCCCACCCTGCGCCCGCGGCACCACATGGTCCACGGTCGTCGCCCTGCGCCCGCAGTACGCGCACCGGTGCCGGTCCCGGACCAGCACACCCCGTCTCGACCACGGAGCTTGTCTTCGGAACGGCACCCGCACATACCTGCACAGCCTGATCACCCGGGGCGCGGGTATGTCCACATCGGCACCGCGCATGCGCAGTTCGGGATGGGCCTGCTCGACGACGGCCTTGTCCTGCAGCACCAGGACGACGGCTCGATTCAGCGTCACCGTCGACAGCGGCTCGAAGCTCGCGTTCAGCACCAGCGTGTCCCGCATCCAGCCCACCTCCCGTGTGCACCTGCCCACCCCCCGGCGGGCTTGGATCAACTCTGGACGGGCGCGCCGAGATGGACAACGCAATAAAAAATGCCCGCCCCCGATCACTTCCAAGACCGGAGGCGGGCAAACGTTCAATGAACGCTCGGCTGAATCCGTGTTGTGCGGTCAGCCCTGCGCAGGGTTCTCGTACTCACCGATGAGCTGGGCACGCGCGATCGTGTGGAACCGCAGATTGAAGCCGACGACGGCGGGCGAGACATCGGCATCCGGACCGAGCTTCTCCTGATCCACCGCGTACACCGTGAAGACGTACCGGTGCGGCCCGTCCCCGGGCGGCGGCGCGGCGCCACCGAAGTCCTTCGTCCCGTAGTCGTTGCGCACATGTACCGCGCCCTCGGGCAGGCCCTCGAACTTGCCGTTGCCCGCACCCGCCGGAAGCTCCGTCACGGAGGCCGGGATGTCGAACAGGACCCAGTGCCAGAACCCGCTGCCGGTCGGCGCGTCGGGGTCGTAACAGGTCACGGCGAAGCTCCTGGTCTCCGGCGGGAAGCCCTCCCACCGCAGGTGCGGCGAGGTGTTGCCCTCCGCATGGACCTGGGCGCTCTTCAGCGTCGCACCCTCCTCGACGTCGTCGCTCGTCACCGTGAACGACGGCACCGGCGGATGGAAGTCGTGGGGGAGCGGCCGCCGCTTGAGCTCGGTCACCTCGGTACCTCCTGATCGATGATCTGGAACCAGCAGTCCCCGAGCCTAGAACCAGTTGCGCTTGCCGCCGACCTCGGACAGCCACTGGTTCAGATAAGCCGCCCAGTCGGTCCCCATCCAGTCGTTCAGCCCCACCTGGAAGGACCGGTAGGTGTCCGAGCCCTCGCTGAACAGACCCGGCTTCTTGTCCATCTCCAGCACGACGTCCATCGCGTGCCCGTCGGCCACGAAACTCAGCTCGACCTGGTTCAGACCCCGGTACTGCGACGGCGGGTAGAACTCGATCTCCTGGTAGAACGGCAGCCGCTGCCGCGTACCCCGGATGTGGCCACGCTCCATGTCCGCGTTCTTGAAGCGGAAGCCGAGCTGGATGAAGGCGTCCAGGATGGCCTTCTGCGCCGGCAGCGGATGCACGTTGATCGGGTCGAGGTCACCGGAGTCCACAGCCCGCGCGATCGCCAGCTCGGTCGTCACCCCGATGTGCATCCCGCGCAGCGCCTGCCCGTCGATCATCGTGACCGGCGTCTCCCAGGGGATCTCCAGACCGAACGGCACCGCGTGCACCGCACCCGCCTGCAGCTCGAAGGCGCCACCGAGCCGTACCTTGGTGAACTCGATGTTGTGCTTGTACTCCTCGTCGCCGCTCTCCACCTCGACCCTGGCCTGAAGACCGACCGACAGCCCCTCGATGTCCTGGTTCACGGACCCGCCCTGGATCCGCACCTCACCCTGGACGACACCGCCCGGCACCACATTGGCCTCGGTCAGCACCGTCTCGACCGAGGCCCCGCCGGCCCCGAGGCTCGCGAGCAGCTTCCTGAACGCCATTGACTCTCCCTTTACGAACGGACCTCGCCCCCACACACGCGATCCGCCCACACCTGGTTCCGCCGAGGGGCCGCCCCGCCTGCACTACCCTCGGAGGGCATGATCGCGCCCCCGGACCGTACGCCACTGCCCAGAGAGTTCTTCGACCGCCCGGTCCTGGAGGTGGCACCGGACCTCCTCGGCCGCATCCTGGTGCGTACGACACCCGACGGCCCGATCGCCGTCCGCCTCACCGAGGTCGAGGCGTACGACGGCCCCAACGACCCCGGCTCACACGCCTATCGTGGGCGCACCCCGCGAAACGCCGTGATGTTCGGTCGGCCCGGACACGTGTACGTCTACTTCACCTATGGCATGTGGCACTGCATGAACCTCGTCTGCGGACCCGAGGGCCGGGCGAGCGCCGTCCTGCTCCGCGCCGGCGAGGTCGTCGAAGGTGTCGAACTGGCCCGCAAACGACGAGTTTCGGCCCGGAACGACAAGGAACTGGCCAAAGGTCCGGCCCGCCTGGCCACGGCCCTGGACGTCGACCGCGCCCTGGACGGCACGGACGCGTGCGCCTCCGGCGAGACCCCGCTGCGGATGCTCACCGGTACGCCGGTAGCCGCTGACCAGGTACGAAGCGGACCGCGCACCGGAGTCGCCGGCGAAGGCGGGAATGGCGACATCCATCCCTGGCGTTACTGGGTGGCGGGCGACCCTACGGTGAGCCCCTATCGGGCACATGTACCGAGGCGGCGCCCAAGTTGACGCGCCTCGCCGGGGTGCGTAATGTATCCCGAGCCGCTGAACCGGGTACGGCAATCGCCTGCAGCCGGAGCGGCCAACCCACTACTCAGCTACAACCCCTCGCCGGGGTCGATTTTGGCGCGCCCGCGTGCCCGAATTCGAACTCGCGAGACTCGATCGAGACTCGATTATGAGTCGCCGAGAGAATGAGCTAACGTAGTGAATGTCGAAAGGGCGGACGGCGAAAGCCGAAAACCTGGAGGACACCCGCCGACAGGGAATCGGATCGAGAAAAGATCTGATAGAGTCGGAAACACCGAAGGGAAGCGCCCGGAGGAAAGCCCGAGAGGGTGAGTACGAAGGAAGCGACCGTTCCTTGAGAACTCAACAGCGTGCCAAAAATCA